>CALDHF010000277.1 GCA_937941595.1 uncultured Acaryochloris sp.
CGTTTGGGTAAAACGCGCTTGGTATACGTAGCTTGGATTTGCGAGCCGATAATATTAACTTGCTGATATTTGCGATCCGCTTCTAGCTGTTGGAGTTGGGTATAGTCCACCCAGTGAATACAATCTACCGGACAGGTATCAATAGCTTCTTGGACCACCTCAAAGCCATCACCATCTTGGCGAAAGACTCGGGATCGGCCATGGCCAGGTTCGATGTAGAAGGTATTGCGAGCGACATGGGCACAATGCCGACAGCCTATGCAGGTTGGTTCGTCTACAAAAACCCCTTTTTGGCGGACGATTCCCCCAAGTTCAGGTTCAAAGCCTGTGCGCTCATTAGAGGTTTGGAGATTGCCTCCTAGCTCTGGCTCTAAACCTGAACGGATCGGCTCAATAGGCGTCTGGTTGGAGTCGCCCGATATTAAATCAGCCATTAGGCATTCCAGCGCTGAACCACTAATCGAATCGAACCATCGTCATTCTGAACCTTCTCAGTCACCTGGAAGCCTTGTTCAGCGGTAGTATTAACGACGGTATGGTAGGCATAGCGTTGGGTAACTTGATCTAAGAAGCGATCGACAGACCAGGCCTGTTGCCAAAAGTCCATATCAGCGACAAGCTCATACTCTTTATCAGTCCGGCTAAAACCAATGTCGTAACCGTTCTCTTGCTCAATCACCACCTCGGCGGTTTGCGTTTGGCCTTGATACCCTCGGATGGGTTGAGGACCCGCTTTCCACTCGAGGCCTAAATCAGTCAAGGCCGATTCGAGGGCGGGTAGATTGCGGATTTGGGTTTTAATTTGGCTGAAATGAGACATAGTGACTTGATTCTGTGAGTGAGTTGGACAATAGGGACGTTGCCTTGGCCGCGAAAGAATTAAAACAAGAAAATCTTTACCATTGGCTGTGGCCAACTTGGTTGGTGGCCGTTTGCTGCTGGGTGACAGGTTGAGTAAAAAATTCTGAAGTGGGTTGATGACTGACAACCTGGCCCAGCTGGGCTTCGACGGCTGCGGTCACTTCTGCACAGGAGGAACCGATAATGCCGGTCACCATTTCCTGCACCCGACCATCGGGGTAAATGACAAACTCAAGGGTTTCCATGCTGTAGATGCACCACCGAAGACTATAGGAGCGGGGAAAGCTCAGTGCTTGTGAGCACCGAACCTAATAAGTTGTCGTAATAATCTGTTATCAATTTAGGACAAATTATAACAAAAGTTCTTGATTGAGAGAGTCTTTACTTTAGAAAATAGTTTGTCGGAATTTTGAGATCAGCGTCAAGTCCTGCGTGTAACTTTTTGTGGAGCCATAGTCATGGAAGAATTAAGAATTCTTTTCGATACCCCATTTTTAGGTCTCCAAGAAGCGGATAACCTCTGCCCCATTAAACCTGGGAGATCATTAACCTGCCCATATTAATCCCTGTCAGGGTCTATTTTTGTGAGCGCATACTCCAAAGCTGACCGGGTTCCAAAACCCAAAAAATGGGTTGAATCTTATATGAAGTAATATTAAGAACCTGTCGATAAAGCGGCAAAGTTATCGCGGACATAAAATCGAAATGCTTCATACAAGTTCATGCAATCTCCACTTTTTTAGCTGGAGAGCTGCTGCCTATAAAAATGGGCATAGCGGGAATCATCCTGTTGCAGGAGCTGAGTATGGGTGCCTGATTCGATGATGTGACCCTTTTCAAGCACGAGAATGCGATCGCAATTCCGAATGGTCGTCAGCCGATGGGCAATAATCACAACCGTGCACTGCCCCATCAGTTTTTGCAAAGCGTCTTGAATCAAGGCCTCAGAGTCCTGATCCAGAGCCGAGGTCGCCTCATCTAGAATCAAAATCCGGGGAGTCTGAAACATAGCCCGAGCGATGGCGAGCCGCTGTCTTTGGCCTCCAGACAGGGAAGTCCCTTGTTCCCCTAAATAGGTATGAAATCCCTGGGGAAGCTTCTCGATAAATTCCGTGGCATTGGCTATCTCAGCGGCTTTCTGGACTTTCTGCTGATCAAACTCGTGATGGCCATAGGCAATATTTTGGGAAATCGTACCTGAAAATAGGTGAGTTTGTTGGGGAACGATACCGATTTGCGAATACAGACTGGCCGGGGTCACGGTTTGCAGATCAATGCCATCGATTAAAATCTGGCCAGAATCGGGACGGTAAAGGCGTAGCAGCAGATTTGCCAAGGTGGATTTTCCGGCCCCTGATGCTCCGATGACTGCGATCGCTTCCCCAGGACGCACCTGTAAATTGAGACCTTGCAATACCGATTGCTGGGAGTGATAGCCAAAGTCAACCTGCTGAAACTCGATATGACCTTTAACCGGTGGCAGGGGAAGGGTGCCCTGTTTAGACGGCGAGGGCAGATGCAACAGCGCCTGAATTCGATCGAGGGAGGCCTGACCCTGCTTGAATTTGTTGTAATTCTCGATAATTAGATTAATGGGATCAATTAAGAGAACAACCGCCGCAATAAAGCTGATAAATTGGCTGGCCGTGAGCTGCCCTAAGCTGATTTGCCATCCCCCTAGTAGGAATAGTAGCGAGATTGCGATCGCTTCAATCACCCCCACAATCGGATACTGAATCGCCTTGACCCGCTCAACGGCAACCGTCGCCTGGCGATTTTCCTGGGCCACCGCCATAAATTTGGTCATTTCATAGGCCTCCGCCCCCGCAGCTTTGACCCACGCAATATTAGTCAGAGTCTCGGAGAGTAAGGCCGCCAAGTCAGACACTTGTCTTTGGTTGCGCCGTGCAAAGACCAGCAGCCGTTCGCCAAACCAACCAATCACCCAGCCCACCAGAGGCGCCAGCACTAGAGAGGCTAGGGTCAACGGCCAATTGAGATAAATCATATAGGCCAAGACGGCCACTAGCTGCAAGGCACAGGGTAGGGACTGATGAAACAACTGATTAAGAATTTCGCCAATGCGATCAATATCTGCCGTCAGCCGATAGGTCAGGTCCCCCGTTGCCGCTGCTTGCAAACCGGGCAATGGCAGCTGAAGCAGATGGGCATAGACCCGGCGACGCAAATTGAGGGTAATGTTGAAAGCGACTTTGGCCATCAACACATCTTGGCCATACTCAAAGACTCCCCGGATGATAAAAAAAAGAGCCACCACTCCAGGTAAATGGAGAAGTGCTTGTAAATTTTGATCTCCCACATAGGCCGCAGCTTGACCCATCAGAATGGCAATCCCAGGCATAGACAACACATAGAACAAGGTGCAGACAAACGCCACAGCTAGAGTGCGCCAGAACTTCTTTACATCAGGGAACAGGGCCAAGTAAGAATAGGGAGATTTCAAAATCAGGTCACACCAAGGAAAGCGGAAGGGGCTAAAAGCGGCCCGTTAGGATAGAAGAGCAGCCTGTAGCTTAAGGTAGTTGGGGACAGCTAGTAAGATCAACATAGAGTCGCCCCACCCCATTGCCATGATCCGTCCTTGAAGCGCCCGTCCTAGCAACTGACGATAGAGATATAAGCATGACATCGCCCAAACCTTCGCCATCTAAGACCTTTATTGGTAATGTGACGCAGGTGGTTCGGACCATTCAAGCCAAAGCCGATCTATCTAAACTCACCCTCAAACGGAATGCCCGGGTCCCAGAATTACAGATCAACACCGGCGAAGGAGAGCCTCAGAGTTATCCCCTAATTAGCGACCGCTATATCATTGGCCGCAGTGCTCGCACCTGCGATATCGTAGTCCGCAATCCCATTGTCAGCCAGGTACATGCCTCCGTTCAACGAGACGCCAAGCGCCGCAACTTCGTCCTGCGGGATGAACAATCCACCAACGGTATTTTTCGGAGAAAACAACGGGTCGAGAGCCACTACCTCCGCCACAAGGATGTGCTTACCCTGGGGCCAGCGGCCTTAGAAGCAGCCGTCAGCGTTCAATACATTGATCCCCCCCCTTGGTATGTGCGTGGCCTCCGCTATTGCCTATATGGCACTGCCGCAGTGGTGGGTCTCACCCTGGTGGTCATAGCCGCAGAATGGCAGAAATTTACGGTTAAACCCCTCCCGGCGTTTAACCAAGGTCCGATTGTGGTGTTGGCCCGCGATCAAACCCCCTTGGCCCGTCGCCGAGAGACCGTTCATGGTGAACTCAAACAACTCTCTGATTTCTCACCCCATATCGTCAGTGCGTTATTGGCATCGGAAGATAGTCGCTATTACTGGCATATGGGGGTCGATCCCATTGGCATAGTCCGGGCGGTGGTCACCAATATCGCTGGAGGAGGGGTAAGAGAAGGGGCCAGTACGATTTCCCAACAGGTGGCACGGAGTGTCTTTCGCAGCTATGTCGGCAGTGAAGATACCCTGGATCGCAAGTTTCGGGAAGCGGTCGTCGCCTTAAAACTAGAAACCTATTACAGCAAGGACTTCTTGCTGCTGACCTATTTAAATAAAGTCTATTTAGGCATTCATGCCAATGGCTTTGAAGATGCGGCCCGTTTCTACTTTGATAAGCCTGCCAAAGACCTGAGCATTGCTGAGTCTGCAACCCTGGTGGGGATTTTACCCGCGCCCAATGTCTTTAACCCAGTCCAGGACTACAATGCAGCCTTAGAATATCGCAATCGGGTGATTACCCGCATGGCCCAGCAAGGCCGCATCAGCCAAACGGAAGCGGACCGAGCCCGTCGCTCTCGCATCGATATTAGTCCCAAAGCGAAAGAAGAGCTGCAAAGCGTCAAAGCCCCTTACTACTACAGCTATGTATTTGATGAGCTGGAAGAACTCTTAGGGTCAAGCTTGGCCCAGGAGGGCAACTTTATTATCACCACCAACCTGGACTTGGCCGTCCAATCCACAGCGGAACAAACCTTGCAGGACTCTATAGCAACGACTGGATCGACTGTTGGCTATTCTCAGGGGGCCTTAGTAACCCTAGACTACCGGGCTGGCGAAATTATGGCCTTAGTCGGGGGGGAAGACTACAACAAGAGTCAGTTTAACCGCGCCACCCAAGCCTTGCGCCAGCCAGGGTCCACCTTCAAATTATTTGGCTATGCCGCTGCTGTAAATGCCAATATTTCCCCCAATAAAACCTATGCCTGTTCACCGTTTACCTGGCAAGGTCAAACCTATACGGGGTGCCAAAACGGAGGCCGTGGCAATATTAATATGTTTCGAGGATTTGCCCTGTCAGAGAATGTTGTGGCCTTACGGGTCGCAGAAGACGTTGGCATCCCCCGCGTCATTCAAATGGCGCAACAGCTAGGAATTACGTCTAAATTGCAAGGGGTGCCAGCCCTCGTGTTGGGACAAAGTGAAGTCACCCCCCTAGAACTGGCCCGGGCCTATGCAGTCGTTGCCAATCGGGGCCGTCGGCAAACCCCGCGAGCGATTCGCCAAGTGTTTGATGCCGGGGATTGCCAAGATTCTCGCGCCATTGAGACCTGTCGGGTGATCTATGACCAAAGCCAAAACCAGAGTTCTCAGGTGTTGGACTCAGGGGTTGCAGATGTCATGAAAGGCATGATGCGTCAGGTGGTGCAGTCTGGAACCGGACGAGGAGCAGCCATTAGTCCAGGGGCCGCAGGCAAGACCGGCACAACTAATTCTGGCCGAGATTTGTGGTTTGTGGGCTATGTGCCCAACCGCAACTTATTGACCGGAATTTGGTTGGGAAATGATGACAATAGCCCCACTTCTGGGAGTAGTGCCCAAGCGGCCAGCCTCTGGGGAAACTATATGCGCAAAATCGTGAATTAACCATCTGGAGGCAAGGGATGACAAAGATTTCGGGCCTATAGACCTTTCTCCAACCCAGCTTTTTGGGCTGGGAATACTGAAAGTTATATTAAGATATGTTATTAATTCTTACAAAAAATCTTAATATCTAGGGCATACAAACCCTTTTCATGATTCTTTTGGAAGACCCTGTTCTCAACCCAGACCAAATTCCCAATCCTGACCTAAGTCTGCAAAAAGCCTTGCTGGTTGTCTTAGGCTGGATGCTGGTGATCGCAGTCATTATTGCGGGCGTCTATCAAGTTCGCTTGTCTGACCCCTACGTTCGAGATGTTTTGAACAATCATGTCGGTCAAGTCGCGCAGGGAAATGCCATTTTCCAAATGAATTGCTCAGGGTGCCATGGGACTGCAGGCAATGGCAAGGTCGGTCCTAGCCTCCGAAAAGTTGCCAACCACCGCTCTCAAGTGGGTTTAATTTATCAGATTACCAGCGGCAAAACACCGCCAATGCCGAAGTTTCAGGCTAACCCTCAAGAAATGGCAGACTTGTTGTCCTACTTGCAAACTCTCTAACTTGACTGATCACGAGCTTGAAGAATGGCCTTGCGAAACCCCAGAACAATCACAATATTCGAGAGGGTTAAGAAGACTTCAGCAGCGCCATGTAAGACATCAAGATTGGCCAGGGAGACACCATACACTTTCTGGGCGTAAATACCCGCAGGAGCCGTGACCGCAATAAATAATAGCGTTAGATAAAAGCCAATCAAGGCTAAACGAGGGGCCTGCCCAGATCGGGTCAGGAACCATAAAAACAATAAATAAGGCAGCAGCGATACAGCAAATAAGGTTTCTTTGGAAGGCATGTTTATCTCCTGGTTTATGACTTGGGATTGGGTTGACTCTGGGACCATAGCAGTCCGGCAGCTCCGCAGAGGGTGATGTTACCCAAGATGGTCATAGAGGCTTGGAGGGTGACCAGCCATTCTAATTCGACTGGATTATCGAAAAAATGCCAGGTACAGGCACACATGGCTCCCACTAAGGCGGGGAGCATAGCTAAGGAAAACCAGCGCCAGGCATTGTTCTGAGTGACTTCGCTATAGGTCCAAATCAGCCAAATGGCCATAATCCACTCGATCACGCTGGAGACGTGAATAATCCAGGTTGGAATAGAGAGGACGTTCATAACCAATGCATGAATAAGGGGCTGTCTAGGATAATCTTACAGAAGATTAGATTGGGAGAGGTCTGAAACCGATGCAGGCAATTTTAAGTGGCTACTATGGTTTCGGCAATGGTGGAGATGAAGCCTTATTAGCAACGCTACTGCAAATGTTGCCAGAGCATGTGTCGCCCCTGGTGTTATCTTCGAATCCTAAGCAAACGGCACGGCAATATCAGGTGGATACTTGCGATCGCAATAATTCCATTCGCGTATTGCAGGCGATGCGCTCAGCCCAAGCCTTTATTTGGGGCGGCGGCAGCCTGATTCAAGACGCCACCAGCGCCCTCAGTCCGGTCTACTACATCGGCTTAATGGGTTTAGCTCAGGGGATGGGGTTGAAGACGATTGCCTGGGCACAAGGGATTGGCCCTTTAAAGCGCAAAAGTACTCAACTTTTAGCCCGACGGGCATTTCAGAATTGTTCAGCCATTAGCGTCCGGGATGGGGCCTCTGCTCAGTTTGTAAAAGGTTGGGATGCCCCCCACCAAATCGCCCCGGATCCAGTGTGGAATTTAACGGCTAAGCCCGTGGGATGGGTTAATAGACTCCCATCACCAAAAGTGGCATTGGTTTTGCGATCGCATCCCCAACTCACGCCCCCGCGCTTGCAAAACTTAACCACCGCCATCATCGAATTCCAGGCCCAAACCCAAGCTCATATCTTGGTCATTCCGTTTCAAGCGACTCAGGATCTAGAGATTGCCCAATCCATTCATGATCAACTGCCTCAATGCAGTTCTTTAATTCGTCTGACAAATCCTAGTGAACTCAAAGGGGTCTTTCAGACCGTCGAGATGACTATTGCCATGAGGTTGCATGGGTTGATCATGGCAGCGGCGGAAGGAAACCGCTGTTTTGCCCTGAGTTACGATCCGAAGGTTCGCCAGTTTATGCAAGCTCAACATTGCCCAGGGTGGGACCTAGATCAGCTCCCCGGAGATCCCAAGGTGATTTGCCAGAGCTGGCTGGAACATTACCACAACGGAAAAGGGCTGTCTAAGGACGAGATTGTTGAACGCACCCAACAAGCCCTAATCCACCAACAGGTATTGCACAATACCTTCCTCCCATGACCAACATCACGATTCTCACGATCGGGTCCCGAGGAGACATTCAGCCTTTTTGTGTCTTAGCACAAGGTCTACTTGCTAAAGGCTATTCCGTAACGTTGGCTGCCAGCTTTAACTTTGCAGATTTTGCCGAGAAGCTGAGCATCCCCTTTGCCCCCATTGCTGGAGACTTTCAGCAGCTTTTATCAACGCCAGCCGGACTGGCCTTGCTCCAGGGCAATATGAATGTCACCTTGATAGATGATGAGTTGCGATGGCAGCAGCGATTGGATGCTTGGAATGCTTGCCAGGGAAGTGACTTACTGATTTTTGCTCCCCTAGCTGCCTGGGGATATCACCTAGCTGAAGCACTCAATCTCCCAGCTATCCTGGTTACACCCATTCCTATCGTCGCTACCCGCACTTATCCGTTTCTCAAATTTGCCGACGCTTCTCCAGGGACATTAGCCAGCTACTTCAACGTCTTTACGTTCCGATTAGTTGAGTTTCTCTCTTGGCAAAAAAGCCGGCCGCTAATGAATCGGTTTAGGCAAGGGGTACTGCAGTTGCCTCCCCTCTCACGAATGGGAGCGCGCTATCGTCGTTCTCACCCTCCTCATCTGTCGCCATTGCCTGTACTCAACTGTTACAGCAAGGCAGTTTTGCCACCGCCGCCGGACTGGCCATCCCATGTACATCAGGGCAGCTACTTATTTCTGGATGATTCAACTCCCTACACACCCTCTCCTGAGTTGCAAGCATTTCTCCAAACTGAGCCAAAACCTTTCTACATTGGCTTTGGCAGCATGATGGCCTGCAATCCCAAAATGATTGTTGAGGCTATTATCACTGCCCTCCGGGAAACTGGACAGCGCGCTATTTTCTGTACGGGTTGGGGAGGATTTACAACTTCAGAGGTACCGGACTTCCTCTATGTAACTCAGGACGTACCCCATGATTGGCTTTTACCCCAGGTGACTGCTGCTATCCACCATGGTGGATCGGGTACCACTGCCGCCACACTCAGGGCTGGAACACCTTCTATTGTGGTGCCGTTTTTTGCGGATCAACCTGCTTGGGGTAAACGGCTAGAACAGTTAGGAGTAGGGACTGCACCGCTTCCTTTTGCTGAGTTAACGGCTGAAACTTTAGCTGACAGTATTCAGACCATCATTGAGAATCCATCGATGAAGCAAAAAGCACAAGAACTCAGTCAACACATTCAAAGTGAAGATGGAGTGGCAGTAGCTATAGAAACAATTGAACATTATCTCCAGTAGGCTGAATTATTCAAATTTCTGTCCACTATCCGAAGACTTTCTGGGCCTTATCATCTATTTCTTGCTAATGCAGCAGATACGTCCAAACAACTATGGGGTCTATTACTGTATTTCACAGCAGCACTGTCGCACATAGAATAGCCCCCCAGACACCGACAAATCACAGCACAGACAAATGCCTGTGCCTATCTACAATAAGGCTGTCAGCAAGCCATTATTTCTTGGCATTATCAAAACTGAATAGAAACGGCACGCTAGATTGGTCTGAACCACTCGTCACCAGCACCTCTGGCATTTGAGACCCACCTTCTTTCCAAGCTTGGATAGCTTCTTTTTGGAGCACCAGCTCTCCCCCTTGTGCTTTCAAGGTTTCAGCCAGCAGCCTTTGGGCTTCTGATTTACCTTTGGCTCGGTTAATATCAGCCTGGGCTTCTTGCTCAGCTTCTTGAGCGACATAAATCGCTTTTTTGGCCCGTTGTTCTGCAATTTGTTTCTCTTCCACAGATCGTGCAAATTCAGGGGAGAAGGCCAAATCAATAACGCTAGTATCCAGAACAATAATGCCGTATTTTTCCAGCCGTGTCCCTAATACATCATCAAAATCTTGTTTGAGTTCAGTCCTTTTCGTGATTGCCTCTTCCACCGTCTTTCTCGATGCCGCAATTTTGAAGGACTCCTGGGTTTGAGGGGCAATGATTTTAGAAACAATGTTGGCTAAGGTGCCTTGGGTTCTACGAATCTCCACCACTTCACCAGCATCCAGGCGAAAGTTAATGGCAAAACGAGCATTAAGATCCTGCAAATCTTTCGTAGAACTTTGAGCAGGAACCTCAAATTTCTGGACCGTCAGGTCATAGACATCCAATGCAGAAATCAAGGGGGGCTTAAAGTGAACCCCTTCTAGTGAGGGCAGATCTCTGGCCTTACCTAAAATGCTGACAACACCAGCTTGACCAGGATTGATCACGAAAAAACTACTAAACAGCAAAATCAGGATCACCAATCCTAAGCTCGCCAGAGTTACCACATTATTGCTTAAAGCATTTTGTTTATTCAAAATCGCCACTCATGAAAGATTGGGTAACCGTTTTTAAGTATAGCTATCCTAATCAGACTCTGAACCAGAAGTTCATGTTTACCTCCGTCCCTCAGCAGAAAATGCATAACCTGCTCCGCATGAACACTAGACATCCTCGACAGCTGAAAAAGACGACGGTGTTGTCCGACAATTACGCGATCCTGGCAACTCCCAACCAACATTGGCCTCCAAGACTAGATGGATGCCCCCTACCGAATTGCCTCTACCCTCACCTGACATCGCTTCTTTCTATCAAGTGAGGGGTCACCTGTGAAGGATCAATATTTTGTGAGTCCCAACAGTTAGCAAGCCCCGGCCCGAAACACCAATGCCTTCTCCAATCTAGCAACAAGGCCTTCTTTCATTCCGATTCCAGCCTAGGAAAGTGCTACCGCTCCTTCAAAATGTAATTTAAATTACATGCTCTATTTCTATTCAATAAAATTGATATTTTTAGATAGTTTTTATATGTACCAATCTCCAAGGACAGACTATACTATTTTCGTAGAATAATTCTCTGTAGTGCAATGAATTCTATTGATTTTAACCTCGAAAACCAGTGGAATCAAGGTTTCAAAGGATCAATATCTATCACTAATAACAGCCAAGAATCACTAAATGGCTGGGTTTTGGAATTTGAAGCTCCTTTCAAAATTACACAGATTTGGAATGCAGAAATCCTAAGTCAAGAAGGCAATCGTTACACCATTCGCTATGCAGACTGGAATCAAGATATAGCCTCAGGAGAAACACTGTCCTTCGGATTCTTGGGGAAATCGAACACTGGGTCAGTTGGCCAACCTAGCGACTTCAATCTCAATGGACAAGACATAGAGCCTCCTGGAACACCCACCGAGCCAACCCCTCCAACGCCAACCCCCTCAGAACCACCTCAAATCTCTATCAACAATATCAATGTGATTGAAGGGACTGATGATCAGGCGGTCTTTAGAGTCGAGCTATCAGAAGCCAGCAGTCAGCAAGTATCCGTTCAATACGCGACGAGTGATGAAACGGCTATCGCCGGGTCCGACTACATTAATACGAGTGGCACATTAACCTTTGATCCGGGAGAGACCTCTAAACTCATTCGAGTCAATCTGGTAGACAACGATATTGCCGAAGTCCGAGAGACTTTCTTGCTCAACCTCTCTCGTCCTCAGAATAGCCAGATTTCAGACCCATCGGGTGTCGCTTCGATCGAAGATACGGATACCCCCATCGCTCCACCCGCACCCACTCCACCTCAGCCTGGGCCAAGCCCTACTCCTCAGCCCGGAACTTTCAACTATGGGGAGGCTTTGCAAAAATCATTTCTGTTCTATGAAGCCAATCGCTCCGGTCCCTTGGCTGCTGACAACCGAATTGCTTGGCGAGGGGACTCTAACTTGAATGACGGTAGTGATGTCGGTCGTGACTTAAGCGGCGGCTATTTTGATGCGGGTGATCACGTTAAATTTGGTCTGCCCTTAGCAGCATCCATGACCATGTTGGGCTGGGGAGTGGAGGAATATCGAGGGGCTTATCAGCAAAGTGGTCAGTTAGACGAAGCCCTAGCCGCGGTCAAACAGGGGACCGACTATATACTCAAAGCCCATGTCATTGGTTCGGATGGCAAGACTCAAGCCTTTTATGGACAAGTTGGCAATGGCGGTACCGACCACGCTTACTGGGGTCCACCTGAAACCTTGCCCACCCCCCGTCCCTCCTACAAGGTCGATCGGCAAAATCCCGGTTCTGAAGTCACAGGTGAATCTGCAGCTGCTCTAGCTGCGGCTTCCATGATTTTTCGGCCCACTAATCAAGCCTATGCCAATGAGCTGGTGACCAATGCTGAGCAGCTCTTTGAGTTTGCAGATACGTATCGCGGCAATTATGCAAACTCAATTCCAGATGCAGCGAATTTCTACAATTCTTTTAGCGGATTTAATGATGAATTGGTATGGGCTGCCACCTGGCTCTATAAGGCGACTGGCAAACAAACGTATTTAGATAAAGCCGAAAGTCTCTACCAAGGTGTAAACCGCACCGGATCCCATGATTGGGATAACAAATCTGCAGGCGCTGCCGTTCTACTCGCTCAAGAAACGGGCAAAGACCAATACAAAAATGATGTTGAAGCCCTTCTAGACTATTGGAGTGATGACAGCGGTTCGGGTATTAACTACACCGACGGCGGCTTAGCTTGGCACCAGCAGTGGGGTTCTAATAGACACAGCGCCAATATGTCTTTTCTGGCTAGTGTCTACGGTGATACGGTCGATGATAAAGGGGGGCGCTATTCCGACTTCGCCCGAGGTCAAATCGATTATTTGTTGGGAGACAACCCCAATAACTTCAGCTATCAGATCGGCTTTGGGGAGAATTTTGCCCGCAATCCCCACCATCGGGGGGCATCTGGGACAACTGACGTCAACGATCCGGCTCCTAATCAACATACGCTATATGGTGCTCTGGTCGGTGGCCCTACCGCTCCTAGCGATGATGCCTATGCTGATGTGCGTTCGGACTTTATCGCGAATGAAGTAGCCCTCGACTACAATGCCGGCTTCACTGGAGCGCTAGCAAGTTTATATGATGACTTTGGAGGAAATCCACTCAGCGATGCTCAGCTAAATACCCTTGCAGGGATTGATGTTTAGGCAGTACTCCGCCAATCCTGACACCCTTAGATGAAACTATGTTGCCCTCATCTAGGGTGCCAATCCCCTTAATTTTGGCAATGAAAAAGGCCCCGATAATCGGGGCCTTTTGTTAATACTTTATCGTTTGATTTCAGAGTCTACAGAGCGTTGCCGCGAGGTAGAACTTCTTCAGGGAAGATGAAGTTTTCATGGATTTGGTCTTGGGGTGCCATCCAAGCACGCAGACCTTCGTTCAACAAGATGTTCTTGGTGTAGAACGTCTCGAACTCAGGGTCCTCAGCTGCACGGATTTCCTGACTCACGAAGTCATAGGCACGCATGTTGAGCGCAATTCCCACTAGGCCAATGGCAGATGCCCATAGACCGGTCACAGGAACGAACAACATGAAAAAGTGCAACCAACGCTTGTTGGAAAAGGCA
>CALDHF010000278.1 GCA_937941595.1 uncultured Acaryochloris sp.
GAAGAACTTTCTCGAATAGACGATGGGTGGTGTAATCATCTAGAGGGGCTGATTGAATGGCTTGCGATCGCAACCGTGACACCTGATATTTTTGACGTCGAAAGCTCGAATTCCTGAGGTATCCTTCAAGTCTCTGCAGAGAAATAGTAACGTCTATATCTGGATCTACGAGATCCATTTCCATCATGCCAATTGGTTGGCCAGCTAGTTGCACCTGAGACATCCTGAACCTCTACGCAGAGACTGAAAACATTAACTGACAAAGAATATCAATAAACCCATATTTAGAAAATTAGCAGAGAATAATGTTTATTGCAATTAAATCGCAATAAAAATCTGTAGACTTCTCTTTCGCAGGCCTGATCTCTTAGACGTATGAATTTCGAATCATCTACAATTTTTTGCTGGCATAGCATATGGAGATAACCTTCAGCTTAAGGTCGGGAGAGCCAAAGGTTACACATCATTGAGATGATGAATATACCTGGCAGTTAACTCCAGAGTTTTTATGGATTTAGCCTATCGTTAAGCAATCTTAAGGAGCATGAATTTTATCTAGTTTGCGTTGGTCTGATCACTTCTGGGGATGAATGTGCTGAGCAATTTTGAATACCCTAGCTAAGACTTCTGGTCTCTGCCATGATTGGCACCCAATATCGAGGAATAAACCTGAGGAAGTCTATACGTATACTCGTCAGCCTGATATTGCCCTATCGTGGTTCTTTTAGACTCTCACTGTTGCTTTTACCCATTGCTCTTGAATGAAAAGTTCCAAAATAGGGCAATATAAGTTTGTAATGTAGATTACAAGCTGAATGCAATCCGACGGCTTGATAGCGCTGCAAGAGACACACTTTAATCGCCATCAGAGTTGGACATAAGAATATCTTGAATCGTGTGCGAATCGGGGGATGACTGCTAGCTAGTCCACACAACCGAGATACAGAAGTTGAGGGTTTTGATGACAACTGCTAAATGTATCCCCCCATTATGGTCAATACTAACCATCTCAGACTGATTAAGCATGGTGTTCATCATTGGAATCAGTGGCGTAAACAGCATTCCATGGTCAAGCCCGATTTAAGTGGATCAGACCTCAGTGAGCTGGATTTAAGAGGAATTAACTTAATTAATGCTAATTTGAGTCGGGCCAATTTGAGCTTGGCAAATTTGAGTGGTGCTTTCCTCGCAGGGAGTGACTTAAGTCATGCCTTTCTCAGTGAAGCCAATCTCAATCAAGTCAATTTTAGTAGAGCAGATTTAACTAAAGCAGATCTCAGTTTTGCCCGACTACAGGGCGCAACCCTGATTGAGGCAACCTTATATCAAGCTATTCTCATCGAAGCGATGATGGCACAAGCCATCTTACCCTATGCAGACTTGAGGCAAGTCAATCTAAGTAAAGCAAATTTATCAGAGGCCAATGGCATCAAAGCTAATCTGACTCAGGCAAGGTTGGATTCCGCTGTGCTCCAACATATGAATTTGAGTCGGGCCTTTATGAGTGAAGCGAGTTTGAAGGGTACCAACTTAAAAGAGGCAAATTTGAGTAAAGCAGATCTCAGTTTTGCCAATCTCAGCTCAGCCATGCTTAGAGGCGCAAACTTAGGTAAAGCGGTCTCCATTGAAACTAATTTCCGAGGGGCAGATTTAAGAGGTGCCAATTTCAAAAGTGGGCAATGTGCTAAAGCCAACTTCAGTCGTGCAGATTTTCGTGAGGCAGATTTTTCCTTGGCTAACTGCCATGCAGTCGACTTAAGTGAGGCCAACTGCCAAAACGCCACATTTGAACAGACCAATCTCAAGGATGCTAACCTGAACCATAGCCGCTTATTCTCTGCCAATTTTTCAGCCGCGATTCTAACGGGTATTTGTTTAGAAGATATTCATCCTAATCCAGCCACAAATTTAACGGATGTTGTTTGTGACCATGCATACCTGCGGGGAAATCAGCAAGAACGGATTCCAGAGACGGGCCAGTTTGGACCGGGAGAGATTAAGCACTTTTTTGTTACGGCTCAGGCAACCTTGGATCTGGGTTTGCCGAAGGATGTGCATTGGGCTGCACTCACTTATGGAATACAGTGGTTGCAAGCACAATCTGCTTATCGCCCCATTAAAATTCAACGATTAGAGCACAAAAGCGATGGCACTATCTTGTTGCGATTGACGACTGCTCCTGATGTTGACAAAGAGAAAATGCAGCTAGACTTATGGCGAGTATACGAAGAAACATACAATATGTTAGAAGGCATAGATGAGAGCCATGGGTATACCAAGCCCCTACCGATAATCGATCCCCAGCAGTATGGACATCAAGAGTCCATTAATCGATTGTTCGATTTTCTCTCACTAGCGATGGAAGCAATTACCCCAGAAGGTTCCGTGATTATGCATCAGGAGGGAACGATGCATAACAATGATGAAGTGTTGCGCCCTGTATGCCAGGCAGAAGAAGCCGCAATCTAGGGTTCTATTGTGGGTTAGTTTGCTAGATCAACCCCATATTCTCAAGTTCTGTAATCGCTTGTAAGCCCGTTGGATCTGCTAGCTTGATTAGAGAACTCTTGGCATCTTCTTGGACCCCCAAATCTTGGTCTCTAAGGGCATTGATCATTGTTTGAATGGCCTGGTTATAGGTATCACCAACAGAAATCACATGACTCAGTTGTCCTAAAGACCAAGCACAGTTGCTTCGTACCGCAGCCATAGGATCTGTCTTTAAGGCATGAATCATAGATGGAATGGCAGCCTCTGCCGCATCAGGGGATACCTCCGATAACTGACCGAGGGAGCTGGCAGCCCATAGCCGTACTGCAGAAATGTCATTTTGTAGGGCATCGACTAAGGGTGCTAGAACCCGTCGATCTCGACAATTTCCCAAGGCCCAAACGACCCCTTTACGAACGTAGCCATTCCAGTCTTGGTTGAATTGGTGAATAAGGGGTAGGACAGCACTATCACTCGGATTGCGTCCTAAAGCATAGGCGGCACTCACACGAATCAAAGGACAGGCATCAGCTAACAGTTCAATTAATCGAGGGATAGCCCGTGGATCCTGGAGTTCACAGAATGCGCGCGCTGCAATCATCCGTTGTGTCACCTCCGGAGAGTCCAACAGATTCAACATCTCTTCAACATCTGGCTTGTTGGCTTCTGCAGCAGGGTCATCTACTGCGGCCATGTGGTCGAGAGGGCTGTCTAAATTATCCTCAGCATCAAGCAGGCTAAGGTCTTCTTCGTTATACATATCTGTAACTTTACAACACTGGATACCTTCCATCTGGAGAAAAGCCTAATCAATGATGAAAACAGGGTTTAAGGCGGTTATTGATCGTCTAGACTGATAAAGCACAATTGACGGGAAAGAGGATACGATGCGGCTATCTCAAATGCTGTTTGTGACCCTGCGAGAAGACCCAGCAGAAGCAGAAATCCCCAGCCATAAACTCCTCTTGCGGGCCGGGTATATTCGGCGAGTGGGGAGTGGCATCTATGCCTATTTGCCCTTGATGTGGCGGGTTTTGCAAAAAGTGTCGCAAATTGTGCGAGAAGAGATGGATGCAGCAGGTGCCCAGGAATGCCTACTGCCCCAAATGCAGCCAGCTGAGTTGTGGCAGGAGTCGGGGCGTTGGGATACTTATACCCAAGCAGAAGGCATTATGTTTGCCCTCCAAGATCGCCAAGACCGAGAGTTGGGATTAGGGCCAACCCACGAAGAAGTGATCACTGCAGTTGCCAAAGATATGATTCGGTCTTATCGGCAGTTGCCCCTTAACCTATATCAAATCCAAACCAAGTTCCGAGACGAAATTCGACCCCGGTTTGGGTTGATGCGGGGACGAGAATTCATTATGAAGGATGCCTATTCGTTCTCCGCAGACGAAGCAGACCTGAAAATAATCTATGGCAAAATGCATGATGCTTACTGCAATATTCTGCAGCGCTGTGGATTAGCCTATCGGGCTGTCGATGCCGATTCTGGGGCGATTGGTGGATCAGGCTCCCAAGAATTTATGGTTTTAGCTGAGGCTGGTGAAGATCAGGTGCTGTATACCGAAGATGGTCACTATGCTGCCAATGTGGAGAAGGCCAGTTCCCTGCCTGAAGAATCTCAGCCTTCTGTCTTCAAGACGTTAGAAAAACGCGCAACCCCTGGTGCCGATACTATTGCCAAACTTTGTGAGCATCTTCCGTGTTCACCCACACAGGTTGTAAAAACGGTTTTATATGAGGCGGTTTATGACAATGGCACTACTGTCCCGGTCTTAATCAGCATTCGTGGCGATCAAGATATTAATGAAGTTAAACTGCAAAATGAGCTGGTCAAACTCGGTACGATTGTTGACGGCAAAACCGTTGTAGCACTGGTGGTTCCTGATAGCCATGCCCAGGCTAAATGGGCTGGGCAGCCTCTCCCTCTTGGCTATATGGCACCAGATCTGGCCGATGATTATATTCAGAAAGCCAAGGGAGTGTACGGTCAGTTTCTGCGCTTGGTGGATCAAACAGCTGTAGAGCTCAAAAATTTTGTGACAGGGGCGAATGAAGTCGGTCACCATCGAGTCGGGGTGAACTGGGATATAGACATCGCCCAGTCCAAACATATTGTGGACATACGCACGGCCCAAGTTGGTGATCGGGCTGTGCATGATCCTCAACAGCGTCTACAAACCGCTAGAGGTATCGAGATTGGCCATATTTTTCAACTGGGGACTAAATATTCTCAGGCATTAGGGGCAACCTACACCAATGAAGCTGGAAAAGAACAGCCTTTAGTGATGGGCTGTTATGGTGTCGGCGTTTCGCGGTTAGCTCAGGCTGCTGTAGAACAGTCCTATGACCAGAATGGAATGATCTGGCCCGCTAGTATTGCACCGTATCAGGCAATTGTGATCATTCCCAATGTTAAAGATAGTACACAAGTTGAAGCCGCTGAAAACCTCTATCATGAGCTGAATAAAGCCGGTATAGAGACTCTGCTGGACGATCGAACCGAGAGAGCTGGCGTTAAATTCAAGGATGCAGATCTGATTGGTATTCCCTATCGAGTGGTAACAGGAAGAGCCTTGAAAGATGGAAAGGTTGAACTGGTAGAACGCGCCACCCATGAATCGCAAGAAATTGCTTTAGAAGCCGTTTTACCCATTTTGAAAGCACAGTTATCGCCCCCTGCATCTTCCTGAAGTTGACAGACAGAACATGAGACTGCGAGCAACGTTCTACGGAACTATATTTGTTGGTAATACGTCTGTATATGGGCTATTGGCCTAATCGACTAGATAATTCAGTTTTTAATAGTGTGGCTAACAGACTAGTGCTTCACTCCATAGAAAACGACAGATTCTATTAAAGATGAGATGCTTGCATATCGGATGTTTTACTTTTAACGATTTTGTCAAAACCACTGTAGCGAAGTATAAGTTTCCTAGGGTTTATCTAAGAGCAAATGGTTATGGAGTGATCTTCCGAACTTTGTTTAGTCTATGGAAGGGTTACAAGTCATACCAAATCAAATTCGTTAGAGTTAGGCTATATTTGACCCAGCTGCTCCCTGGCCACAACGAATGTATGCATTAAGAGGATGAATGACAAAAATGACACAACTTCGGCATCGAGACATTCATTACTTGAGGGGACTCCTGAGCATCGCTTTGGTCATGGGATTAGTTGGCTGTCAACTCGAACAGACCACCACAGAGAACTCGCCAACCCCAACGGCTTCTGTGTCACCCCAACCGACGTCAGAACCTGATATTCCGGTTGCTAAACCAGAATTAGCAGTCTATTGGATTGCCTACGAAAAAGATGATTTAGTCTTGGAGCCGACTAAAATTCCTCTGGACGATCTGCAGAATAAATCTTCTGAGGAACAGCTCTCGGCTGCTTTTAAGCGACTGTTCGAAGGGCCAGCTAATGCCGATAAAACGAATGCCATCCCCGAAGAGACCAAGTTGAATAGCCTCCAAATGGGTGAGGATGGTGTGCGGCTTGATCTGTCCAGAGAATTTACCACGGGGGGTGGGAGCAAATCGATGCAAGCTCGCCTAGGTCAGGTTGTCTATACTGCCAGTAGCCTCAACCCTAAAGAGGCTGTTTGGATTTCTGTCGATGGAGAGCCGCTGGAAGTTCTGTCTGGAGATGGTTTAGAAGTGTCTCAACCGATGACGCGCAAAGAATTCGATGATAATTTTTCTCTTTGAATGCTCTGGTGGGTAGCCCCTACGGTAGTGACATCTTTCTAGTGTGGGGAATGCTAGATCTATAGGTTTGTAATCTGGGTGAACTCGGTCACCCAGGAAATATCAATATTGCCCTTCCGGCCTATTTACGAATCGAGCATCAGCGAATCATAATAGCGGTACCTCCATCCCTGCCAAGAGTCTATGGTTGCCAAAAAACCCGAAGAAGCGAAACGGGAACAGCAGCGAATGCAAGATATTTTAGTCTTGCTTCAGCATTTAGCTGAGAACGAGGAAACGACGATTACGCTGATCATTGAATGTTTACTTGATGTAGGGGCCGTCAACTTTATTAATAGAAAGGTTCAGAATGAATCGTTGAATCAGTTCACAAAAGCAATCGCATCTATGTCTAAACCGATTGCTAAGCGCTATGGCTTGTATTGGTTCAAGAAAAACTGTCCTGAATTGATTGTGAATTGGTTACAGCGAAAGGTTGCCTTTCCTGCCC
>CALDHF010000279.1 GCA_937941595.1 uncultured Acaryochloris sp.
TGGAGGTTGGCTGAGGTGGGTCTGCGTTTCATTTGAAGGGTTCGATCCAAAGCGGATGAAATACTACGTTTGTAGTACCAAATCTCGCACAGGTTTTTGGCTTCGTCAAGGGTTTTGGTAAAAAATTCTATTTTTTGGGAAAACTGGAGAACGCTTGACCATCAGATTCACGCTAGTATCAATGCGGATTGTTATTGTCCTAGCATCTAGGAAAAGCTAGATGGCGCAAGACATTGACGTATTTAAACCATGCAAGTGATGATTTATGAGCCTTTAGTAACTCAACCGGACACGTCTGTGGCAGATGCAGTGACAGCTTTACATAAAGGGAAGGCCTGCTACTTAGTAGTGGTTGAAGACAAAATTCCTGTAGGTGTGATTTGCGATCGCACCCTCACGACCGCCCTAGCCACCAAATTAGATTTGCAGGATACCCCCGTGCAAACAGTGATGGCGCCTCTGCCCACATTGCCCTTAGATCAAGCTGAAGACCTAACAGCCATCACTCAGCTCATGCAAACCGAGGAAAGTTCTGTGGTTGCCGTTGTAGATGAGGTTTCCCATCTACAGGGTCTCGTTACCTCAGACACCTTAGTCCAGCAATATTCAACAAACTCTCCCTCTGGTGATGTCGTCAAACTCCAGAAAAAAATAAAGGATTTAGAACAACAGGTTTGCGATCGCGAACTTCTAGAAGCCAAACTCCGGAGTTCTGAAGGCAAAATCCGGGCCGTATTTGAAGCCATGAAAGATCTGGTGTTTGTCTGCGATGTCGATCAAGGAGAAATTAGCAACATCGAAGTGGCTCCCACTAATTCCAGTCAGGGATGTGAGCCGGATGCAGAGCTGATCAGCTATACCATCAACGAGCTTTGGCACGATCCTGAGCAAGAATGGTCCCACATTATTCAACAGGCCATTGCGACGCAAAAAACCGTCAACTTCGACTATCAACTGATGATTGAAGGGGAACCTGCCTGGTTTACAGCCAGTATCTCTCCCCTTTTGGACAACTCTGTCGTCTGGGTCGCCCGCAATCTCACCGAACAAAAAGACTCCGTGGTCTGGGTGGCTCGCAACATTACCGAGCGTAAGCACTTTGAACATGAACTCCAACAGCTCAATCAAGAACTCGCACGGTCTAATCAAGAACTCGAACAGTTTGCCTACGTCACGTCCCATGATTTGCAGGAACCCCTGCGGATGGTAATTAGCTTCACCCAATTATTGAGCCAAAACTACGCTGGACAGCTAGACGAGCAGGCTGACCAAATTATTGGCTTTGCCGTGGATGGGGCTACCCGCATGCAAAGATTGATTCAAGATTTGCTCAGCTATTCTCGGGTGGGTACCCAGACCAAAGTCCTGGAGGAGGTGGACTGCAATCAGATTGTGGAGAGTGCGATCGCAAATCTAAAACTCTCCATCGAAGAAAGTGAAACCACCCTCAACCGGGCGACCTTGCCCACCCTAACGACCCATCCGCTCCAACTCACCCAGCTCTTCCAAAACTTAATTGGGAATGCCATCAAGTATCGAGATAACGCAGCCCCCATCATTGATATTGGCTATCAACTCGAAACAGACCATCATCTCTTTTGGGTCAAAGATAACGGGATTGGCATTGACCCCAAACATGCCGATCGAGTCTTCATGGTGTTTCAGCGCTTGCACACCCGCAAAGAATACTCTGGCACCGGGATTGGCTTAGCCATTTGCAAAAAAATAGTCGATCAACAAGGCGGAAAAATATGGGTAGAATCCAATCTTGATCAAGGATCTACGTTTTTCTTTACCTTGCCGCTATCCCCAGCCTAGACCTTTAATTTAGCCCTTCGACGCCCTGAGCTTAGCTTCAATGCATGTTTCCAGTCCTTATTCAGACATAATAGGGAACAGTGATCTGCATACATGCTGATTTGGGTCTATTCCTGTCGAGAACAACCATGGACTTTGCTAGACCTTGTACAAGTTCCTATCGAAGTTGTGCAACCTATAGACATCCCAAAAGCGTGATTCCTCGCCCAGCTCCATTTTGGACTTTGTATCGATGGATACTCATCCTATTAACATTCTTCTGGTTGAAGATAATCCTGGTGATGTGTTCTTGATCAATCGCATGTTGGAAGAATGTTCTCTGCAATATACCCTGCACCGTGTTGATAATGGTGAAGCCGCAACGGATTTTCTCCGCCAGATCCAAGCTTATGATCAAGCACCCTATCCTCAGTTAATCCTGCTAGATTTAAATCTCCCCATCAAAAATGGCAGAGAAGTCCTAGCTGAGATCAAAACAGACCCCAACCTACAACATATTCCCGTGATTGTGCTATCTACCTCTGATGCTCCTACAGATATTGAAGAAAGCTATCAGCTCAAAGCAGATTATTATGTCACTAAGCCCAGCAGTTTTCATGAATTTGCGAATAAAGCTCAAGATATCTATGATTTTTGGCTGCAATGGCAACAACGTCATTAGAAACTCACGTCTTTTGTTTACTCCTACCTTAACGGTACTTCTATCCCCCCTGAAATGATGGCTAAGTCACCTAAACCGAAGCAATCTTCACCTCAGCAAGCTGGCGAGAGTTCAGCTTCATCTCCATCTGCGGCGAGTATTCATGTGTTGCTAGTGGAAGATAATCCGGGTGATGCCTTTCTGATTCAAGGGATGCTGGGGGTCCAACGCAGTACTGACTCCATTCACTATCAACTGACCCATGTCGACAAATTAAAGGATGCCATTAAGGCCCTTCAGAAATCGGATTTTAATGTGATTTTGTTGGATTTATCCTTGCCCGATAGTCATGGCTTGGCAACCTTAGAGAAAGTCCTGGCCCATGCCCCATTACCCATTGTGGTGTTTACCGGATTGGATGATGAAACGGTGGCAATGCAAGCGGTCCATCAAGGGGCACAAGATTTTTTGGTCAAAGGACAGGTCACTCAGGGGTCCTTGGTCCATGCAATTCGCTATTCGATAGAACGCCAACAAAACGAACTGGCCCTTAAACAGAAAACGATTGAATTAGAACGGCTCAATAAAGAGCTGCGTAAACGGTCTTTGGAGCTAGAAGCTGCCAACACAGAATTAGAAGCGTTTAACTATACCGTTTCCCATG
The DNA here is from genome assembly GCA_937941595.1 of uncultured Acaryochloris sp. Taxonomy (GTDB): domain Bacteria; phylum Cyanobacteriota; class Cyanobacteriia; order Thermosynechococcales; family Thermosynechococcaceae; genus Acaryochloris. The sequence goes on from CALDHF010000279.1 coordinate 3,123, forward strand.
ATCTCAGAAATCCACTGACAGGGATAAAAACAGGCTGCGCTTTACTCGCGGCTTATCTGGGAGAGAAAGATCCCCGCTTACAAAAATACTTGGGCACGATTCAAGATTACACCCGGCATATGGCCACACTGCTGGAAGGCTTATTACAACTTTCCAATATTGGCCGCAATCCCATCCAGTCGCAATCTGTCAATTTAAGTACAACGATCCAAACTATTGCCCGACAGCTGCTGCAACAAGAACCTGAGCGGAACGTTAAGTTTGTGATTGCGCCTCAAATCAATGTGGAGGGCGATACTCACCTGCTGTGGGTGGCCTTGGAAAATTTATTGGGAAATGCTTGGAAATATACGAGTGCTCTGGATCATGCTCAAATCGAATTTGGACAAACAACCCTAGCTAATGTCAATCTTGAACCCCTAAATGCCGCTGAAACGATTGCGCCGAACCAACCCATCTATTTTGTTCGCGATAACGGTATCGGCTTTGACATGGGTCATGCAGATCGCATCTTTTTGCCTTTTCAACGATTGTCTGATTCAGCCGATTTTGCAGGTAGCGGGATTGGTCTCTCTACAGTTCAGCGGATTATCCACTGTCACGGCGGTCAAATTTGGTTTAATGCAACGGTGAATCAAGGTGCTACATTTTATTGGACCCTGGCCCATAAAATATAGTCGCCAGGGTGTACTGATATGTCAACACCCGATTCTTCTATTGCTACTGCTCTCCTAGATTCTGCGGATTCTCCTGCTTATGTTCAACCCTTTGTAGAAGTATTGGTTGATTGCCCAGGGACTCACAAGCTTTTTACTTACCGCATTCCTCCTGATGTCTCCATACAGCCGGGAGATATTCTGAGTGTTCCGTTTGGGGCCCGACAGATGGGTGCGATCGCAATTCGTCTTTTCACTCATCTCCCACCTGAATTAGCTCATACTCGGATTCTGCCGATTGGGGATGTAGTCTGTAGCAACCTTTTCCCATCCGGATATTGGCAGATCTTAGAAAAAGTGGCCGCCTATTATCACACCTCCTTAATGGCTGTGGTGCGAGTGGCCTTGCCTCCGGGATTGTTGCAGCGATCGCAACGCCGTGTCCGTCTCTTACCTCATCCCCCTGCCCAAGAAACGGCCCATCTCAACTCTTCAGCCCAAGCCCTGCTCGAACTCTTACAGCACAGTCCCACCCAAGACTACACCTGGCAATATCTCCGTCGTCAGGTCAAAAAAGCCCAGGTGGGATTACGGGATCTGCAGCAGCAGGGCTGGGTAGAAAGCTACCTCCAAACCCAAGCTCCGACCCGCCCCAAACATCAACAGGCCGTCACCTTAGTCTCCCTAACTGAGCCGGATTTAACGGCTCGTCAACAGGAAATATTGACCCTGCTTAAACAAGAAGGCGGAGAACTTTGGCTCCAAGATCTGCTCCGTCTAGCCCATACCAGCAGTACCACCCTCAAAAAATTGGCCAGTAAAGGCTGCGTCACTATTAACCAACAAGAACGACTACGGTTAGAAACGAGCCGTATCGCACCCGATCAACCCCAAGTGCTCACCCCCGATCAAGCCCAGGTTCTCGCTCAAATTCACCAAATTCAAGGATATACCGAAGTTTTACTCCATGGCGTCACCGGGTCTGGCAAAACGGAAGTCTATTTGCAAGCCATTAGCCCCATCTTGGCCCGTCAGCAATCGGTTCTCGTTCTCGTACCTGAAATAGGATTAACCCCACAGCTTACGGATCGATTTCGGTCTCGATTTGGCGATCGCATCCGGGTCTATCACAGTGCCCTGTCAGAAGGAGAACGATATGACACTTGGCGCTATTTTCTGACAGCCTCCTCTCAAATTGTGATTGGCACCCGCTCCGCCGTCTTTGCCCCCATCGCCAATCTAGGCTTAATCGTCCTCGATGAAGAACACGACACCGGCTATAAACAAGATCAGCCTGCCCCTTGCTACCATGCTCGCACCGTAGCCCGATGGCGTGCCCAACAGGAAAATTGTCCCCTCCTTCTTGGATCCGCCACACCTAGTTTAGAGAGCTGGTCCCGAGCACTTCAGCTCGTTTCCCCCGGCAACAAAGATCATGCTCAGCTGCCCCCAACTCCTCAATATCTGCGTCTGCCCCAACGAGTCCATGCTCGACCGATGCCTCCCATCGATATAGTAGACATGCGTTCAGAATTAGCCGACCGGAACCATTCCATTTTTAGTCGACTCCTGCAAAAACGTCTCCAAGAACTTACCCTCAAACAACAACAAGGGCTATTGTTTATGCCCCGTCGCGGTCATAGTACCTTTGTTTCCTGTCGAAGTTGTGGCTATGTTGCAGAATGCCCCCATTGCAGCGTGTCCCTGACCTACCACCACAGCCCCGATACACAGCCAACGGTATTACGCTGCCATTATTGCAACCATACTCAACCTCAACCCCAAATATGTCCTGACTGTCAGTCTTCCTATTTTCGATTTTTTGGGAGCGGAACCCAGCGAGTCATGGAAGATTTAGGCAAAACATTTCCCGATCTGCGCGTGATTCGCTTTGACAGTGACACCACCCGACGTAAAGGGGCCCATCGACAACTGCTCAATCAGTTTGCACGCGGAGAAGCCGATCTCATGGTTGGTACTCAGATGTTAACCAAAGGCATTGATTTACCCCAAGTTCAACTCATTGGCGTCTTAGCAGCAGATAGCCTACTCAACTTCCCAGATTTTAGAGCCAGCGAACGCACCTTTCAAACCCTCCTCCAAGTCGCAGGACGTGCAGGGCGTGGCGACCAACCCGGTCGCGTCATTCTCCAAACCTACCAGCCAGAGCATCCCGTTATTCAAGCAGTCCAACAGTATGCAATGGATTCCTTTCTAAAATCTGAACTTAAGCAGCGGCAAGCAACCGCTTATCCCCCCTATGGCCAATTAATTTTGCTCCGTATCAGTGGTCCCAAAGAAACCACGGTCGAAGAAACTGCCCAAAGTATAGCAACGTATCTTGAAGGCTATATCCAAGCTCATAGTTTCCCAGGAGAAATCTTAGGACCAGCCCCTGCAAACATTCTCAAGGTGGCCCAACGCTATTATTGGCATATTCTAATCAAACGCTCCCAACAGGCACCGGGGGAAGCCGAAGAGTGGCCGATCCCGATGCGAGAATGCTTAAATCTCTGTCCTCAAAACCTACGTTTACAGATCGACGTTGATCCCCTCAAACTGCTATAGCGAAGGTTTTTGATACATATAAAACAACAAGCGCACCTGGTGAGGTGCGCTTCAAAAGTAGAACGGTCTAGCGAATTTCTGATCAACCAGACGTTACTCCTTAAAGAGTGAAGTTATTAAGCAGTCTTCTAGGAGTGAAATAATGGGACAGCAGCTGAGCAACAGCCAGAAAGATAAAAGGTGGAATGGTTTGAGAATAACGACCAACCAAGCGCTTTGGCTCTTGTAACAAACGATATAGCCACTCCAGGCCAGATTGTCTAACCCATCGAGGGGCCCACTTCTTTAAACCTGCATAGACAGGGAAAGCACCTCCCAAACCAATCATCACAGACTGAATCCGACCTTTATGCTCAGCAATCCATTTCTCTTGTTTGGGGCATCCCAGGCACACAAAGACCAACCCTGCACCACTTTCGTGAATTTGTTCAATTACAGCAGCATCTTCATTGGGAGTGAGACGACGGAAGGGTAAAGGTTCCATCCCTGCAATCTCTAAATCAGGATATTCTCTTTCCAAACGAGTGCGCATTTGATCGAGAACAGCCTTTTGAGACCCCAGGAAAAAAACTTTAACGTTTTGTTCTGACGCCTGCTGGCAGAGTGATTGCAAGAGTTCCATTCCTGCAACCCGATCTTGGCCCTTGCGACCCAGGAGTTTCAACATCCAAACCAAGGGCATACCGTCGGGAGTTACCATATCCGCATTGTTGAGGATACGGTCAAATTCTTTATTTCCACGGGCTTCCATTAACATATGGACATTAGCAACGCAGACCGCCTTACTCTCATGGCCGTGAGCCCATCGCAAAATAGTGCGCGTGGCTTGGTCAAATCTGAGTGCCGTGACGGGAGTACTCAATACTTGCTGTTGTGGCAAAGAAGTTGGCATTTTGACTGCACGATTAAGAGGGATTAAAGTCTGGGACGGAAGCAGAGTTGTAGCTGTTGTATCTACTTTGGTGAGGTGAGTCAAAACCTGAGACTTGGGAAGAGTCGTTTTCATGGCGATCACGCATTAATACATAAATGGAGTTTTAAATGGGTGACAAACTGTAGATGCAGTTGCAAACGATTTGCCATTCCGAATATCAGATTTGAAAAAGATATAGGTAAATTGTTATTCCCATATCGTTGAATCCTCGTCCTTTGCAGATAACCCCATTCTTAGATCAGGACCTATTAGTTGCAGTGATCTAGCGCACATACTAGAGCGCAAACTGCGTTAGAACTCTTTGCCCGCCAATCCTTCATCTTTAGGTGGATGATTAACGAAAGAGACTGAAGATCAGGACTAGATACGCACTAGCAGGATCTTAATAGATAGATTTTTCTTTATTTTTAATGGGTCAAACCAGGCATAAAATCTGTTAAGCATGATCTAAAAATTTGATATTAAGTGGTGTGAAATTAGAAAGTTTTCAAAGGTCGAAATCTAAATTTTTTTGTTTTTCAAAAAAATATCTTATTAGTCGTATAGTCTTCTAGAACACGTGCTTCTATGATTTTGATTTTGCAGCCACCTTTTTTTTAGTATCTATTAGCCACCTATCTTATCTTCTCTTTAGAGAATAAACAAGATATTTTAAAAATTTCGACTATTCTGATAGATTCTCTCCTCTACAAATGTTGTCCAACATGCGTTCTGGCTACCGTTATATTTCATCAGGGCATTTTGGATATAGAACCCAGAGAGACTAACAGCTTGATCCTCTTGAAGCTAGCAACCGCTGTAGATCCTGTAATTTCGCAACAGCATAATCCTGATCTTCCCGCAGACTCTGCTATCTGAGACCTAGAAATATTGCAAAAGAGTCAAATTACACCAACAAGCCATCCATTTCCCCAAGGGATTGACATCACCACCAACTCCTTAGAAGGGATAGACAATATTGGTAAGTTGATACGGCAAATCGTTGCTT
>CALDHF010000280.1 GCA_937941595.1 uncultured Acaryochloris sp.
TATTTACCATTTTTGGGAAACATACTCAGCCAAGTCCAAAACACGTTGGCTATAACCCCATTCGTTGTCGTACCAAGCCACAACCTTAATCATGTTGCCACCCATACCCATTGTTAAGGAGGCATCAACGATGGAAGAACAGTCATGACCTTTGAAGTCACTAGAAACTAAGGGCTCTTCGTTGAAAGCAATAATCCCTTTCATAGAACCTTCAGCGGCTTGCTTGAGAACGCTGTTGACGGACTCTGCAATGGCAGGCTTCTCAGTTTGGGCCACGAAGTCAACAACAGAAACATTCGGAGTCGGAACTCGCAGGGCAATACCGTTTAATTTTCCCTGCAATGCTGGGATAACAGTGCCGACTGCTTTGGCAGCACCTGTCGAAGTCGGTACAATATTCACCGCCGCTGCTCTGGCCCGGCGCAAATCGCGATGGCTGGCATCAAGGATGCGTTGATCACCGGTATAGCTATGGGTGGTGGTCATTAAACCATGTACAATCCCAAACTGCTCGTGGAGAATTTTAGCGACTGGTGCCAAACAATTGGTCGTACAACTGGCGTTACTTAAAATGGCTTCACTTGGATTGTAGTCCTCGTGGTTAACACCCACGACATACATGCCGATGCCATCTTTGCCCGGTGCCGTAATCAAAACTTTTTTGGCGCCTGCTTCGATATGCTTGCCAGCTCCTGCTTTGTTGACAAACACACCTGTTGATTCAATAACAAGGTCGATATCCCAATCGCGCCAAGGTAGATTAGCCGGATTCCGATCAGACACACATTTGATGACTTTGCCGTTGGCAACAATCGTGTTGTCAACAGCTTTAATATCTGCATCCAAACGACCCAGCATAGAGTCATATCTCAACAGGTGGGCGTTTGTCTTGGGATCAGAAGTGTCATTCAACCCCACAATCTCAATATTACTGCTGGGCCGAAGAAGCCAGCATCGCATGAAATTACGTCCAATCCGCCCAAACCCATTGATCGCTACTCTAATCACTGCGTCTTATCCTTTGTTCAATTAATATCTATATTCAAGCCAGTAGTGACCCTCAATAATCATATCGTACAAGGCAGCCCTATTCTCTATTGACTTACTTCCAGTGCATCTAACGCCCAAAGCTGATGTTCTGTAGTCGTCGAGGGGGCTACGCTTGATAAGTTGATGATCCCCAAAGAATAGTTCTTTAAAATGAGTGGGGCATCAAGTGGGCGGATCTCAGTGAAAATATCGTCTTTAAAGATATGAAGTCCATAATTATGGATATCATCAGCAATTTTGCTAAGACTCAACTGCGCAGTCCAACCCATGACAGCTACCATCCATAAGTCTAGGAAGGTGTAGCTGTTCTTCAACTCAGTATTTTTAACAAGGGATGTGAGCGGTCATCCCTCTTAGGCAAATAGGTAGACCCTATGTATCATGCTTGTGGGGCATGATAAAACGTTCCGTCTTTGTGGGTAAATTGCCAGCGTTCTTGAACCCAATGAGCCACCAAGTCATCGTCAGGGTAGTCTACCTGATCATTGGGGGTGCGATCGCCTATTTCTAGGTAGGTGGTATCCGCCTGGGATTGATTGCACAAATGGTGACCATCTTGCTCACCTGCGGGAAACCCTGCGGCCATGCCAGCGGTCAGCGTTTGGGAACCTGCATTTGTCGTTAGTACCAGCTCACCCGCCAAAACGTAGATAAATTCATCTTGGCGGGTATGCCAATGGCGGAGAGCAGAGCAGCTACCGGGTGCTAAGCACACTAGATTGACACCAAAGTTTTTGATGCCAGCCGCATCCCCTAGCTTTTGTTTCGTACGGCCTGCAACTGTTGGCAGAAATGGGCTGGGATAATTGGAATGGGTTTGGCAAGGAACTTGGGTTGGATCAAGCAACATGGTGAGTCTTCCAGTCGGTTGTTATGATGATTTTGACAGGTTGCCAACATGAATGCCTCAGCAAGACTCGCCGTTAGGGTACAACAGCATGAAGTGGGTCAGAGCTATTGCCGGAGTCACTGTTGCGACAGGGGTTGTCTTTGGTTGGAAAGTTTACAGTAAGTTCAAGATGGCGCGGCACACCCAGCAGGCTTTGCTTACGGCCTGTGTTCAAGATCGTCAGTGTGGTGCAGCTGTCAACCGACATTTCCAGTATTGTTTTGACGCTCATTATGATTGGGGTAGTCGATACCAGGCTAGAAGTCTCAATGGCCTTAACTTTATCCGCTGCATTAATGACAAGGCAGACCAGCCTTACTTTAAACCGCCACCAATCCCTTAAGGCTGTCTACAATGCTTATGGGTTGGAAATGTTCTGCTTTGGTCACAGCCCATCCGTTTTGAATATATTGAGAGAATCTCTAAACAACATGTTGCATCGATTGACTTCTTTAGCCTGGGCGAGTTTGCTTTCTCTAGCGATGATGTTCTGGCCCACGGCCTCTGCGAATGCCTTACCGCCAACCCCAATGGCAGCGATTCCGGGGTTATCCAGTTTATTTACTGGAACCCAACCTGACTTGGGCGTTCGGGATGGAAAACTGTCTCCCTGTCCTGATTCTCCCAATTGTGTGGTCAGTCAGAATGCCGATGCTGATCATAAGATCGCTCCCCTGACTTACCAAACGGATCGTGATACCGCTCGAGAAGTGGTTCTAAAAGTATTGACCGTTGTGCCCCGGACTCAAGTGGTTGAACAAACTGACAATTACATCCGGTTCGCATCCAGCAGTCGGCTTTTGGGGTTTATAGACGATGGTGAGTTTTATTTTCCTGAAGATGAAGCGGTGATTCATATCCGTTCTGCCTCCCGTTTGGGTGAATCCGATTTGGAGGTTAATCGCCGCCGAATTGAACAAATTCGGCTGGCTTTACAGGATCTAGGTGTATAACTGTGACCAGATTGCTTCGGTGGGGACTACCCCTGTTCTGTTGTCTGCTGCTGCTGACGGGCTGTGATGTGCCCCGAGTCACGGCAGAAGCCCGCATCTTTTTGAATTTGTCATTAGATTATTTGGGGGAATATCAGCTGCCGCAGGTGGAATTTGACTCCACTATGGTGGGAGGGATTTCTGCTATTACCTATGATCGGAAACGCGATCGCATCTACGCATTGTCTGACGACCGGGCTCAACCTCGGTTCTACACCCTCAATCTTCAGCTTAATCAAGCCAACCCCAAACAGCCCGCTATCGACAAGGTCACCATCGAGGATGTGACCTTTTTACAAGATCAAGAACAACAACCCTATGCCATCGACCAACTCGATCCAGAGGGCATCGGCCTCAGCCCCCAAGGCAAGTTATGGATCAGTAGTGAAGGAGTCTCTCATCGGCAAACCCCACCCACCCTGATCGAAGTCGATCGCCAAGGAGAATGGCAACAGCAATTGCCGATCCCTGCACATTTTTTAGCCACCCCCGTCACAGACGACAACCCTGACCCTCAACCCCACGGCATCGACGACAATCGTGGCTTTGAAGCCCTCACCCTCAATCCAGAAGGCGATCGAATCTTTACAGCCGTTGAATCTCCACTCCAGCAAGATTATCCTGAGACTCCCTCTGAACAAGCAACCTATAATCGTTTATTGCATTACTGGATTGGTGAACCGCTGCCACAACTCATCGCAGAATACCTCTATCCCATCCAGCCTGCAGGTCTGCTCAAAGGCATTAACGGTTTAACTGAACTCTTATCAGTCGATAGTGCTGGTCATTTCCTCAGCCTCGAACGCTCCTACAGCCCCTTAACGGGGTTTAGCGCCGAGCTATTTCAACTTGCCACCGCCGTCGCCACCGACACGTCCAAGATTGATCAGCTACCCACAGTATTAAATGGGATTTCTCCTATCCAAAAACAGCCGCTTTTAGATTTGAAACAACTCAAAATTCCCATTAGCAATTTAGAAGGCATGCTGTGGGGACCTGTACTCACAGACGGCAACCCCTCGCTAATCTTAGTCAGTGACAACAACTTCGATGCCACTCAGCCCACCCAGTTTTTACTATTTCGGCTCCATCAACATCGGCAACAAGTGTCTTAATCTGCCACCGTCACCTTCGGAATGGGTAAAGTGCCAACCCGGTTAAACGGTAAAAAGCGAAATACAGCTCTCCCCACCAAATCATCATGGGCAACCAATCCCCAGCAGCGACCATCGTAACTATTACCGCGGTTGTCTCCTAGCACCAAATAGTGCTTGCTAGGGATCTTCTGAGGTCCCGCCAAGAAGATCGGAATGGGAGGCTCAATATCCTTGTTATCGATACCAGACGTCTTAAAATTATTACTACAAGCATCTTCACTAGGCTTGCTTGTTGCTCCAGCAGCTGTATAGTTCTCCTGAATAGAACGGTTATTGACCCAAACGCGCCCTTCTTTGATCTCTACACGGTCACCCGGAATCCCAATAACTCGCTTAATAAAAGCTTCTTTGAACTCGGCTCTTTTTAGAGACTTTGTAGGGTTAAAGACCACCACATCTCCTCGTTCAGGATCACGAAAACGATAGGTCACTTTATCGATAATCAACCGATCATCGATCTCCAAAGTCGGTAACATCGATCCAGAAGGGATATAGCGAGCTTCGGCAACAAACGTCCGAATACCAAAGGCCAATAATAAACTCAAGCCCACTGTTTTAGATGCTTCCACCCACCAAGCTTCTTCTGGCTGTTCAGTTGTCTCTGGATTGGGCAGTTGGGGTTGAGTCATAAATTTCAGATCAATGCAGACCTTACAGAATTCAAGTTTGGAATAAGGTGAGTTGTGAAAACTAGTTTTCCCAGTAAATTGATTTATAGCACAGTCCTGTCAAATCAAGCCTTCTGCTTGATTATGCAGGTTGCCTAGAAGTCTCTCACTCTTTGCGAAAATTCTTCTGGCTGGTCCACTATCAACGACCATAGACCCAGTCCTTAGAAGTTAAGAGAGTTCATTCTCCTGTTAAAAGTTCCTGACGAGTCTCAGGGAGGGAGGGGTGAAAATGGGGAACCCGTTCAGCCTGCATCGGCGCGGCAAACAGATAGCCTTGAAATTTCTGGCAGCCCAGCAACTGTAACTCCCAAAATTGCTGTGGCGTCTCAATCCCTTCTGCAGTTGCATCTAAGGCCAAACTCTCAGAGAGAGTCAGTAAGCTCTTAGCAATTTCAGCATTCGAGTTATCGGTGCCCATCTCATCCACGAAAGACCGATCAATTTTAATGGCATCCACAGGCAACTGGACTAAATAGCTCAGTTGGCAGTAACCCGTTCCAAAATCATCCATACATATTGAGATACCTAAAGATTTGAGATGTTGTAGCTTCGGACCAATAGTTTCTGGTTGGCTGACCGCCGCACTCTCAGTCACCTCTAGCTGCAAGAACTTCCCAGAAAACCCTGTAGATCCGAGGATATCCTCGACCTTATCAACGAAATCGGGCAGCAATAGCTGTTGAGCAGACACATTAACACTAATAAATGCAGGCTGGAGTCGCGGCAGTTGGATCTGCCACAGCTGCATCTGCTCGCAAGCGGTCCGTAGTACCCAAAGCCCCATGGCAGCAATCACCCCAGTTTCCTCGGCAATGGGGATGAATTTGACGGGAGAAATGAGTCCAGCCGTGGGATGTCGCCATCGTAGTAAGGCTTCGAACCCAATAGTTCGACCGGGGTTAATGCCAATAATGGGTTGATACCAGACTTCCAACTCATCCCGTTCAATGGCATAGCGGAGATCGGCCTCTAGCTGCAAGCGCTCGGCACTATGTTCTCGCATATGGTGATCAAAAATCATATAGCGAGCTTTCCCCCCTCGCTTGGCTTCGAAACGAGCAATATTAGCGTTTCGGAGAACGGTTTCTGGCGGCTCTTTTTCGCCCTGATTGATGACCATGCCAATGCTGGCTGTGACGACGACATCCTGCTGTCCAAGCCGGAAAGGCGCCTGAAAATCCTGGAGAATCTGTTCAGCCATCCTCCGGGCAGCGAATTCATCGGTCAGCTGCCCCAGTAAAATCACAAAGTCATCTCGTTCGATTCTGGCGAGGGTCGTGACTGAGGATGTCTTTGTCTGCAAGCAGCGCTGGAGACGGTGGGCCACCTCCTGCAAGAGCTGCATGGCAGTATGTTCGCCGAGTCCTGTTTCAATACGAACAAAGGAATCGATATCTAGCCATAACACGGCAAAGTTGGGTAGGGAAGAACCCTGGGCATGGGCAGCTGTGATTGCATATTCAAGCTGCACCAAAAACGCAGCTCGATTCGGTAATCCGGTGAGGGCATCTTGATAGGCATAATTTTCTAACTCCTGGAAGGTGGTTCCCAGCTGTTGCACCATCTGATCGAAGGAACTTAAGAGCACACCCATCTCTTGGGTCCGTGCCACAGTCAGATCCGTCGACGTCCACTCTCCGGTCGCCACTTGATCAAAGGTTGCAGCTAGGTGCAAAATCGTCCGAGTCAACACCCGCGACGTCAGGATGCCAATGGTGACGGCTAAACCTAACGATAGGACACAAAACATCAGGGTTGTGCGGTTGTTCTGAGCAATTTGTTGGGTAAAGTCTTGCTCAGGCACGACGATGACCATCCGCCAGCCCAGTTGATCTTGATAGTCATAAGGCAAAATCGAGAGGTAGTGTCGCTGGTCTTGAATCACCGATTCCAAATCCTGAGACTCGTCAAGCTGATCGAAGTCACCCGCTTGAGCCAGTAAATCCCGCGAACTTTCTCGGATGACGGAGTTATCACTCTGGATTGCCAATGGCAGTCGACCGTTGGGATCGGGAGTCAACGAATCTTTGGCAGAACTAGCGACTAGTTTGCCGTCCCGGTCCACAATGTAAATTTGGAAGGAGGGACTAACTTTAATTTGACGTAAGTAGGTGTTGAGCTGCTCTAAACTCAAATCGACCCCGGATACAGCTTGGATACGGCCATTGCGATCGCGGATATGCTGCGCCACAGTAATCCCCACCTCACCCGTCAAAAACACATAGGGTTTAGTCCAAGCCACCCCCTTAACCTG
>CALDHF010000281.1 GCA_937941595.1 uncultured Acaryochloris sp.
ATGAATATCTTGATAGCAAACGGATGCCGGAGCTGGAACATGCTCCACAATTTTTGGATTTCATTCGCAAGAAATATCGCAAGGTACCGCTAGATGTCTTGATGGTTGCAGATGACCCTGGACTCAACCTGATTTTACCGCTACGGGATCGGATCTTCCCAAAAGTGCCTATCGTTTTTATGGGGATTAATCATGTCCAGCCTGAGCTGTTTGGGGTGCCTGGACTCACGGGAGTTTTTGAAAAACATAGTGTTGCTGAGACGGTGCAAATCGCGAAGAAATTGACTGGAGAAGATGGCTTAATTGTCATTAGTGACACCACGGAAACAGGTCAGGCAAACGTTAAGCGGATTCGTGCAATCCAAGCACGAGCCAATGCTCCCCGATCAATCAAAGTCATCAAGGATATTACACCCTTAGAACTATCCAGTCGGTTGGACCAATATCCATCTACTTGGCCTGTTTTAGCCCTGGGCCAACTCCGTACAAATACTGCCAAAGGCGAGTTGATTAATTTTGAAGCGGGTACAGCGATTTTGCGAGCACAGCTACCCAATCCCATCTTTACGGAGTCGGTTATGCGGGTTGGGCATGGTGCGATTGGTGGCAAGGTTCTTGAGGGTGGATATCATGCGGATCAGGCGGTGCAGCTTGTTGAAAAGATTCTAGATGGCACTGACCCTGCGGCTCTAGAGCCCATTGTCGAAACGAAGAATTTGTGGCTATTTGATGCCAGAGAGCTAAAGCGCTTTCAGATCAATACTCAGGAACTGCCTGTAGGGAGTACTGTTCTTTACGATACGCCTTCTTTTTATGAGCAGCATCGAAATTTAGTGCTGGTTGTACTGGCTGCCTTTACTGGAACGCTGGTGATTATTGCCTTACTTATGGAAGTGATTCGTAGACGCGCACAGGCCGAAAGTGCACTGCGTGACAATGAAAGTCGCTATAAAGATTTAGCTGAAATAGGGGCTAATATTTTTTGGGAACTGGATATTGATTTGAATGTGTCCTATATATCTGATCTGCAAAATGATGCTTCCTCTGTGATTACAACGGATGCTATTGGACAACCGTTGTCAATGGTGTTTGCTGATGAAGAGAAGTTTGACTTTAATGGCAAACGTCTAGATACCATCCTGAAATGGCGACGCTCTCTGCAAGATTTTGTCTTTTTTGCAAAGGAGCCAGATCAGGAAATTCGTATTTTCAAGCTCAATGGTAAGCCGATTATTGATGATTCTCAACTGTTCCAAGGGTATCGCGGGATTCTGCGGGATATTACTGAAGAGTATTTTCTGACTAAAAAAACGGCTTATCAAGCGGCCTATGATAGCCTCACCAATTTACTCAATCGCAATGAGTTTGATGCCCGTCTCCAAGCAGCAGTGAGTCAAGCTCAGGAAGATGACACAAATTTTGTCTTGTGCTATCTCGATCTGGATCAATTCAAGTTGGTGAATGATACGGCAGGTCATCTGGTGGGCGACCAGTTACTGAGGGAACTGGCTCAGCTCTTCAAGGAGAATATTCGAGGGGTAGATATCCTAGGACGCTTGGGGGGGGATGAATTTGGGTTGTTGATGCAGGACTGTACACTGCTGCAAGCCCAGGTCCGCTGTGAAGCGTTGGTGACTTTAGTTCAGGATTTTCGATTTCAATGGCAAGATAGTCAATTTAGGGTGGGTGTGAGTATCGGGATTGTGGGGTTTGTAGATGCAACCTATACCGCCGAAGAGCTTTTGAGTCGAGCTGATTTGGCGTGCTATAAAGCCAAGGATGCTGGCAGAGGTCGGGTCTACATTGCCAACCAAAACGATCACGAGATTGACCGATACCAACTGCAAATGGCTCATATTGCGGATATTCCCCAGGCTATTGAGGAAAATCGCCTGTTTTTAGTCAAGCAACCAATTCAGGCGATTGGTAAGCCCGATGAATCGGACCGTCATTATGAAATTCTCTTACGACTCAGGGATAGTGAGAAAAATATTATTGGTCCTGGGTTATTTATTCCAGCGGCGGAGCGCTATGGAGTAATCGGTCTAATTGACAAGTGGGTGTTAGAAACAACCCTCGATCAGTATTTTCAATGTGGTTTGGAGGGCGCACTGGTCTCCATTAATCTGTCTGGCGCTAGTATTAATGACGAGCGAGCCACTGATTTGTTTATAGCGTTGATTGAACAGTCTGATGTGCCTCCGGGCAATATTTGTATAGAAATTACGGAAACCGCTACGATGTCCCAGTTGGACCAAGCGTTGCGATTTATTGAATCTCTGAAAGCCATCGGTGTGAAATTTGCCCTGGACGATTTTGGGAGTGGGGTCTCCTCTTTGAGCTATCTGAAGAGTTTGCCTGTGGACTATCTCAAAATTGATGGGGGCTTAATCAAGACGATTGCGCAGGTTGAAAGCGATCGCGAAATCGTGTACTTGATTAATGAGCTGGCTCACAGAATGGAGATGCAGACCATTGCTGAATTTGTGGAGAACGCTGAGATATTGGAGCAGCTGCGGATTATCGGTGTGGATTATGCTCAAGGCTATGGGGTGGGTAAGCCAGAACCCTTAGATGTTGAAGCGTTGATCGTTTAGGGTTGGACCATGATTGGGGAATGTAAATCTCCGACTCACAAGGCCCCTAAAGTCCTTGCAGAAAAGCTATATCTACATAGTCAGTGATTTCATCTGCGAGGTCTGCCGCACCAACTCCGGCTAAGACCGTCATGGGTTGATGGGGTTCTCCGAGGCCATCTAAGACCATTAGTGCCCCCGTAAAGTCTTGATGTTGGGTATAGTCATTGACGGTGATGATGGACCGCAAACTGGCTGCACAGGCTGCTTGGCACCCAACTTGAGAGTCTTCAAAGACAAGGCAAGCCGAAGATGGTAATGCGAGCTGCTGGAGGGCATAGTTGTAAATATCTGGGGCTGGTTTTTTAGCGGTGACGATATCTCCAGCGGCAATGGTTTCAAACCAATCCAGGCTGTCGGGTCCTAAGGTCTGTTCTAAAAGTGCGATCGCATTCGGGAGATCGCTGGTGGTTGCGATCGCAAGTCGTATCCCCCCCTCTCTCGCGTCTTGCAACAGTCGTTTCACCCCTGGACGCAGCGGAATAACGCCTTCAGCGACCAAAGTTTGGTAATGCTTATTTTTAGCGGCATGGAGATCAGCAACAAACCCTTGTACATCCTCAGGGGGCTGCCAATCACAGCAAAATGCCTGCATGTAATGATGAATGCGTTCCTTGCCCCCTGCCACTTCTAGGAGCTGTCCATATTGTTCAACCGACCAGTGCCAATCTAAGCCTGCCTCTGTAAACGCTTGATTAAAGGCAACCCGATGTCCATCTCGTTCTGTATGGGCAAGGGTGCCATCAACATCGAAAATAAGGGCCTGCAAAGACATTCAAAAACTGTGTTACGCCTTTTTCAACCTATCAAATAACAGGTATAAGGTGATAGGGACACTGAAATCCTTACAATCCTTTTGAAGCAAGGATCTAAGAGCGATACGGTTTCTACTTTGGTTCCATATAGATTTGAGTGACATAGAACGTCTCACCCTGTTTCCAGATGCCGACGCCAGTCTCTTTCATCTCTGACAGCAACACGTTCTGGCGATGGGCTGGACTCTGCATCCAACTGCTGACAGACAAACTAGCAGGATCATCAGCATGAATGCATTTCATCAGATTTTCACCAATCACATAAGCTCTGAGACCCGCTGCTTCTACTCGACGCCGATGGTTACGTCCTTGAGGATCAATATGACCATAAAAATTCTGATTCGCCATTTGTTGACTATGGGAACGGGCTATCTGTGATAGTTGAGGGTTGAGCTGTAATGCAGACAGACCATGGTCCTGGCGCTGCTGATTAATTTGCTGCAAAACCTGGTCTTCTATGTGGGAAAGGTTGTCGGACTGGGCTGCCAGCTGGAAGGTGGGGGTATGGGGACGATTTGCGGACACAGACGAACGGGACTGGGCCAGACTGGGCGCGGCCACAAGACTCAAGGCCAATGATAAGGGCCATATCCACCGATTGACTGTAATAGGCATAGATCCTATCGTCGCTTTGTGCTGATGACTAGGATACATGACTGGATTACCCCTGGAATGAAGCTGAAACAAACAACCATGGTTGTTATTACCTAGATTGTTATTACCGAGTATGACAATTCCGTGTTTGCGATCGCGTCATCGTAGACAAGCCATTCGTCTAACTTATGTATAACTTTGTTAGAGTGATGAGAATTTCTCGGTAATTCTAACGACAGAACCTCAAGCAAGTGTTCAATCTCTAAATTTCATCCTTTTTTAGAATTAGATGGACAGACCTTTTCCCTTCTACTAACCCAAAATACAGAGTTAGCCATACTGCCAGGGAAGACATTGTTCAGACTCTATATCGATCACAAACTTTAAAGGCAATGGCTAGGATAAAAATCAAATGTCAATCACTGCAGTGGAGGGAACTTATGTTTGGACCCATAGCAAGCCCACACCCATCACTGCAATCACCGCTCCCAACCAGGCCCGACGACTGACTTTTTCACCGAGGCAGAGCGCAATAGGCAAAATAAATAGAGGACTGGTAGCATTCAACGTTTGGGAAATTCCCGTCACCGTATATTTGAGGGATAACTGTTGCAACCAAATGCCCAAGTAGGTGCCCGTAAAGGCAGCCGAAAAGAGTCGCAGCCGCAAATCGTTCGTGTTGATGGATTGCCACCAGGTCCGCATTTGATTCCGAAGGACTCCCCACCCCAGGACAACAACAACGCCAGCAATGAGTCGCAACCAAGCTCCCCATAATGGACTGACCGTTGTATCCTCCAGAGCCGCTCGCGACAGAATAGCACCAATGGCTTGGGCAAAAGAGGCTAACAGGGCATACGCTAGTCCCCGCCATTGATGGCCGGAAGGCTGCGTCTGATCAACCACGCGCTCACTGATCACCCAGACAATACCGACAATGGTGATACTAATCCCTAACCAAGCTAAGGTCGATAGTTTTTCCTGCAAAAACCAGAGGGCTAAACAGGCCGCGATGGGCGGGGCAGAGGTCCCTAACAGCAAAGTGCGCCTAGCCCCCAAGTTTCGCAGCGCTTCTAGATAGACCGTATCACCGAAGCCAATTCCAAACGCACCACTCAGCAACAGCAAGAGACTATCCCTTGTGGCTAATGGGGGTGTACTCAGTCCCTGAGCCAGAATCGTAATGCTCAACAGGGCAATCGCAATTAGTCCCTTGCCCAAATTGAGGGCCAAAGCAGGCACCTGGCGTCCCAAGGTGGCATAAATTACTGAGGCTACAGCCCATAAGAAGGCCGCACTGACTGCCGCGAGTTCTCCAATCATGACGGAAGTCCTTAAATATTGCGGGAAGGGTCTGCAAAAATACTAGGCTTAACAATGGTATGCGTCAGTGGATCATTGTTTGTGGCTATACATCTTCGCAATTGGCTAGCGGATCACCTAGAGATTAGTCCCCGCCGCAAAGCAGAAATCTATCAAAATCTCTTAGATTCCGTCAGCCTAGGAGATATCAGTTATTGGCTACAGGTCTTGTTCTCGGCCGGAATTGCCACCCTAGGTCTAGTCCTCAATAGTCCAGCTGTGATTATTGGGGCGATGTTGATTTCCCCCCTGATGGGCGGCATCTTAGCCAATGGTTTAGCCTTTGCTGTCGGTGACTTGGTGTTAGGGGCACGGGCTATTGCTAATTTGGCCCTGAGTTGTGCCGTTGCCATTGGGTTTGCCATTTTAATTATTGCCCCCATTCCCTTTAAGGAACTTACACCTGAAATTGCTGCTCGCACCCAGCCTAATGCCTTAGATCTGTTTATCGCCTTATTCTCCGGGGCTTTGGGGTCAATCGCCACCTGCAAAGAACCGAAAGGGGTAGTGACTTCGATACCAGGGGTTGCGATCGCAGTGGCCCTTATGCCCCCTCTCTGCGTGGTCGGCTATGGCATCGGCATTGGTCTTAGCCCCGACATTGCGGGGACTGGCGGGTTTCAAGTTGCCCGAGGGGGTGGCCTGCTGTTTCTCACCAATTTAGCTGCCATCACCTTTATGTCCATGCTGGTGTTTTTAGCCCTGAATATTGGTATGCCAGAAGTCAAATCTCAAGTCCGAGAATGGCATGATCAAGATCCTGAAAGTCAGTGGGTACAGTCTCTAATGACCCGCTTACCCATTACCAGTCGGTTACAAAAAATTGGGAGCTTACCGAGTCGGATCGTGGTGATGCTACTGCCCATCCTGCTCCTCTTGATTCCTCTGAGCCAATCTTTTGGGCGATTACAAACAGAGTTAGCACAAAAGCAGGAAGATAACAGCGTTAAACGCTGGGCAACCCAACTCTGGCAGCAAAACTTTGCCAACTTTTCTTCCGGGGAACCGCGTTCCTATATTAGTCAGTTGAATACAGCCGTAAGCGAAGACATCTTAACTTTACAGCTCACCGTCTTTACCAGTGAACCTTATACCCTGAAAGAACGACAGGCATTTGAGCAAACCTTAGCCAGACAATTGGGCCGCTCCATCGAGTCCCTAGATGTCCAGCTGGTCGAAATTCTCACCGCCTCAAATCAACTTTTAGCCCAACTATCCGGTGAACAGGCGTTGCCAGACACCTTACCTCCAGACACCCCACCCCTAACGGTATCCCAAGCCCAGGTAAATCTGCTCCAAACTGTGGATACGGCCCTAGGGACGATGGTATTGCCGACACCAGCTCTCCCCCTCCGTCACGAAATCAGTACCAGCGCCATCTCTTCTCTAACCCTGAAAATTTTCTATCTCAGTGAGCGCAACATCGATCGCGATGCCCAATCTCTGCTACAAGAAGACTTACGAAATCGTTTGAGTGCCCCCACGGCCCAAATCATCTTAGTCCGAGTCCCCACCTCACCGCCACCTTTGACGTTTGAGTTGGATCTCTCCGGCCTATCCCCCGACAGTCGACAGATCTTGAATCAAGTAGGTCAATTTTTACAGCAGCAGCCTGACCTAACCTTGGAGATTGTTGCCCAATCAGAAACTTTAGAAAATCCTGCGGTCAATGGCAACCGCATCCAAACGGTGCAGGAATTTCTAGTGAAAAACTGGCAAGTCAATGCCAGTCGGATCAAAAGTCGTAAGGGGCCAGCCGTAGAAAACGGCAAACGTCCCCAAGTACTCCTCAACATTAATCTCACTCGTTAGAGACTCAACCCTAATCAACACCTTCAGTACTTTAAGAAATATGAACAAGTATTCCTATCTGACTCATTTTAGGGTATTACCTCTAGGAATGATATGTATGGGGAACAATGATGACGACTCAAAAAGACAGTCTTCATTTCTATCTCAAAGAGATAGGTCGGTTTCCCCTGCTGACTCATGAGGCTGAAATCGAACTGGCTCGACAAGTCAGAGCCGGCAATCCTCGAGCCAAAAAGAAGATGATCGAGGCTAATTTACGATTGGTGGTCTCAATTGCCAAGAAACATCAGAATCGGGGCTTACCGTTATTAGACTTAATCCAGGAAGGCAATATTGGCCTCAGCATCGCTGTTGATAAATTCGAACCAGAGCAAGGAAATCGATTTAGTACCTATGCCTATTGGTGGATTTTGCAGGGTGTCACCCGGTCTTTGCAAAATAAAAGTCGGGTTGTCCGACTGCCTGTCCAGCATTGGCAGATCGGCAATCGCATCAAACGCACCCGACATCAGCTTAGCCAAGAGCTAGGTCGTGAACCCACCCTGTCTGAAATTGCTGTCTCCATGGAGATGGATTTAACGAAGCTGAAAAAGTATATGCAACTCCTTCAGGATGTGGTCTCCTTAGATAAATTTGTGGGTGAAGACCACAACACAACCTTAGGTGACTTGATTGAAGGAGATAATTCAACGCAAACTTATCTTGAACTCTTGCTTCAGGATGAAGAACTGTCTGGCTATTTGGCCTTGTTGGATGACCGCCAACGCTTCGTCATCAGCGAGAGATATGGTTTGGAAGATGGTCAACCCAAGTCCATGGAAAAAATTGGCCAGCAGCTGGGCCTCAGCCGGGAAAGAATCCGGCAAATTATCAAAAAAGCCATGAAAACCCTAGAAAAATATGCCCTCTCTGCATAGCGACAGCCCTGAGGGGGTATAAAAGTCCTGGTCCTATCCCCCCAACAATCACTCAGTTAAGTGGCGTCTGCGTCTTCCTCTTCTACAGCCGCAACCGAATTAGCAGAGACTTCAACCCCGAGTTCTAGCTTCTGACGCACCTGTTGTTCGACATCTTCAGCAAAGTCAGGATTATCAACAAAGTATTGAATGGTATTCTCTCGGCCTTGACCAATATTATTGCCGTCATAGCTATACCAAGCGCCTTTGCGGACAATAATATTGGTTTCTTCGGCCATGTCTACTAAACAGCCTAGGGTGGAAATGCCCTGACCAAAGAGGATATCAAATTCAGCAATACGGAACGGTGGGGCCACTTTGTTCTTGGCCACTTTGACCTTGGCACGAATACCATACATGTCAGTCCCTTTCTTGAGGGTTTGAATCCGCCGAATATCTAAGCGCACCGAAGCATAAAACTTGAGGGCATTTCCACCCGTAGTCACTTCAGGATTGCCATAGGTGACGCCAATTTTTTGACGAAGCTGGTTCAGGAAAATGACCGTGCTGCCAGACTTGCTGATATTGCTGGTGATCTTGCGGAGAGCTTGACTCATGAGCCGCGCTTGCAGACCCATATGGGAATCTCCCATATCCCCTTCGATTTCTGCTCTGGGGGTGAGAGCAGCCACTGAATCAATCACAACCAAATCAACTGCACTAGAACGCACTAGCTGATCCACAATCTCTAAAGCCATCTCTCCTGAATCAGGCTGGCTCACCAATAATTCTGAGACATCTACACCCAAGGCGGCTGCATATACTGGATCTAAAGCATGTTCAGCATCGACAAAAGCAGCGACGCCACCTGTCTTTTGGATTTGTGCGATCGCATGCAGCGCTACCGTTGTTTTACCTGAACTTTCAGGTCCATAAACTTCAATGACACGGCCTTTTGGAAGGCCGCCTATGCCGAGCGCTATATCCAGACCTAGTGAGCCTGTTGATATCGCTTCGACATCCATAGTTGTTTTTGAACCCAAT
>CALDHF010000282.1 GCA_937941595.1 uncultured Acaryochloris sp.
TCTATGTTTTTTATCATAAACACCTTCATAGAAAGCCTCTGATATGATGTGAGACTCTCTCAAGTCACCGTTTTTTCGGCAAAGCTTACAAACCATTTTCAAACTGTGTAATCCAATAATTCAGGACAGTTTCTTCATTTGTTCAAAAATAGCTGAACTTAATCCAGAGCGCCCACCGATAGCATTTAATTGCTGTCCCCAATCAGAAACTAAGCAGGCTAACTATGATTAGAAGGCAAATTTCCTCCTAACACGAAATAAATTAATAGCTTGTTTACCTCTTAAAGCCAAGCCTTCTCTACATTAGCACCACAGCACAAAGAGTAAGTATTACGGAAATTTTCCGATATGCAAACTTGTAGTTGATTGTCTGAAAATAATATAGGAAAAGCGTTTCTAACGTATTTGCCATGCAGGAATGAAGAGTGTTAATGGGCAAAATAACCGTATAAGTTCCAATATCGGTTGTTATCAGGCACTCTATGCCACCCCGCGAACTTCTTGACTAAGTCCGTAATGTAATGCGAACCAAGCATTACGCATACAGCACCAAAAAAAGATACATGTAGTGGATCCGACGTTTGATTCTCTTCCACAACAAACGTCATCCCAAAGAAATGGTTGAACCCGAAATCGAAGCTTTTCTGCCCCATCTAGCAGTCAGCGAACATGTTTCTGCCTCAACCCAAAATCAAACTCTCTATGCGCTGAAATAGCACTACAGCTTTTGATTAAGCCACATTTTTTTTGAACAGACAAGCAGGAAAGTGCATTAACACGCTCTCATAGTGCTATAACTCAGCAGAATCCATATCTGAATAAAAGTTTCTAACCCGAAAAAATTGAAAATCTTATCTTGGCGAAGAGGTCAGATTTTTTAAGACAGACAAGACTTTCTCTTGCAGTAATTTAAGTGTGTTGATTATGCCAGGGTCCGCCTCTTTGAGGTCTATCCCGTCGAGGTTAGCCCCATTGAGGTCTGCACCATTCAGGTAGGCACGATTGAGGTTAGCACCACTCAGGTCTGCCTCGTTGAAGTTTGCCTCGATGAGATCTGCCCCGGCGAGGTTTGCACCACTCAGATCTGCCCTACTCAGGTCTGCATAGTTGAGATAGGCCCCGTTGAGGTCTGCTCCACTTAGGTTTGCACCAATCAGATCTGCACGGCTGAATTTTGCCCCTTTGAGTTCTGCCCCTTTGAAGTCTGCCCCGGTGAGGTTTGCACTGCTGAGGCTTGTATAGTTGAGTTTTGCATGGCTGAATTCTGCCCCGGTGAGTTCTGCCCCAGTGAAGTTTGCACGGTTTAGTTTTGCCCTTTTGAAGTCTGCCCCGGCGAGGTCTGCACCACTCAGGTCTGCAAAATCTAGGTCTGCGCCGTTTAGGTTTACACCATTGAGGTTGATCTCAACACCTGGATTATTCTTACGCCATTGATTCCAATCATCAGAACCACGCCGTAAAATCTTCAGTAAATCAAAATCTCCAGAACCAATCCCGATCGCAGTTGTACTCATGTCTTATACCCTTCAGTAGCGATTTATCAGCATTGACCCTTAATACCTAATAGTAAACCTCATTCTTATAAAACTATCTCCACTGCTCCACCTGAAACCTACCTAATATAGTTATCCTTAGACCCTTCACCAGTCGTAAACACCACCGCCCCCTTAGACTGTTTGAATAGATAGGTAGATAATTTCCGACAAAAACACAAAATCAAATTCAAGTAAGCGGGAACCACGGAACAAGCCTCCGCAAAGATATTGAGTTTCTAGAGTTTGATGAGGGGCGAATTGTGGTTGCAAATCTACCCTTGATGATCTCCCCACGGTTTGACTAGATCTAGTTGGGGCACTGAGTGACTGCCTAGACATTCAGTGGGAAGACTGCTTGTGATAAATGATTCTGGCTTGCGGCACAGTCTCTCCCTCTAGAAATGTTGCTCGTTCTATTTCTAAAAGACCATAAGCTGCGAACTTAGCTAACGCTTGAGGTGAGAGGGGCCAAGGCGGGCCATCACAGTCTGCTTCATCTGGACGGGTTCTCGTGATCACTAGGAGGATGCCTCCTTCAGTAACGAGGGGAGCGATCGCACCTACCACCTGCCTGTGCATCTCGATGGGTAAGGCCTGAATGTTCCGGCATTCGTGTACCAAATCAAATGCATGGTGCCAGTTGGGATCAAGATTCAGCAAGTCAGCCACTTGATAGTGAACGGCGGAGTTAGGAAAGCGGCGTTGACACCATGCGATCGCAGTGGACGATACGTCAAAAGCAGTCACCTGATATCCATGGGCTTCTAAGGCTTCAGCATCATCCCCTAAACCACAGCCAATGACTAAAGCTTTGCTATCAGCAGCAGGCTGGGGGTGTTGTCGTAACCATGCTTGCAAGTAAGGATGGGGTGTAGATTTGGCCCAGGGCACCTGATCGACATCTCCTTGAGCTTGGGCATAAAGCGGCTCAAACCAGGCATAGGGTTGATTTTGCTGTTGGGCTTCGGTCGCTAAGGTTTTGATCCGTTGTCGCAAGGAGGCGGGTTGCTCTTCAAACATAATGTTTTCCTGAACAAGAAGGCTGTTATCTTAACTTGATACAGTTGGGGGATGTCACTCACACCAAAATTCTGAAGTAGAGCGATCCAATCATGCGTAAGCAATTAATTCCATTGCTACTGGGTTTAATTCTTGCTGTGGGATGCGGGCAGGCCAGTCGAGCTGTCCCCTCCTTAAAGTTGGGACTCCCTATTGATTGTACGTTGGGGCAAGACTGTTTTGTTTTGCTTTATCCAGATCGCGATCCAGGACCGGGAGCTGTAGATTTTGGCTGTGGCCGTATGACCTATGATGGCCATAAAGGCACAGACTTTGGGATTCCCGATGAAGAAACAATGGCCCAAGGAGTTCCTGTGAAGTCAGCAGCTGCTGGGACAGTCTTGCGTACTCGCAACAACATTCTCGACCGCCGCATTCAAGATCCTGACCAAACGACTGAGGTCAAAGGCACGGAATGTGGCAATGGCGTGGTAATTGATCATGGCCAGAATTGGCAGACCCAATATTGCCATTTACGTCAGGGCAGTATTACCGTTCAGCCCGGAGACCAAGTCTCAGAAGGGAGTAAGCTAGGACTCGTCGGAGTATCAGGGGAAGCCTCTTTTCCCCATGTGCATTTGAGTGTTCGCTACCAAGATCAGGTGATCGATCCATTTGTGGGAATAGACGCTGAATCGGGGTGTCAGAGCCCTAAAAATCCGCTTTGGAAAACGGATTTACCCTATCAATCCACAGGTTTGATCCGGGCTGGATTTTCCACTCAACTGCCAGAAATTGATCAATTGTGGTCTGGGGCATTTAAGGAAAACACCCTCCCAGTGAATAGTCCCGCAGTTGTGTTTTGGGTCCACACCTACGGCATGCTCAAAGGAGATCAGGAACAGTTGCAGCTGCGAGATCCAAGCGGTAAAGTCGTTGCCAATTTCAATCAGGCGGTCTCGGACTCTCAAAAGGTTTGGACCCGATCTGTCGGTAAAAAGGGGACCCAAACACCACTGATGCCAGGTCGTTGGTCCGGACAATATCAGTTGGTTCGCGGTCAGCAAATTCTCGTCGATCATCAAGCCACAGTACTTGTGGAATAACGCTTTTTGCTGTGGATCCACCCAGCTGAGCACGAGGTTTAAGTTAATACAGATAAATGAGCTTTATGGGCTTGAATGACCTGAAGACTGCCACCAGCGTGGAGCTTAAACTTCATAATTCTAAAACCCATATTAGTCAATAAATTCGGCAAATTGAGTTCGATCAGCGACCAAGCTGTTTCGTTTTCAAACAACCACAGGAAAAAATAGAGATTCAACCGCAATAGCCAATTTTTGGGGCGGTGGAAATCGACCTGAGTGAAACAACCGTTTGGTTTTAAGACTCGATGCACTTCTGAGAGAATCTGCATCAGCTGTGTCGACTGCATTTCATGCAAGGTTGCGCTGGTGTGAACAATATCAAACTCGGTATCAGGGAAGGGCATATTCTCAGCCCAGGCCTGAACATAATCTGCAGCAGGAACTCGTTGCCGTGCCCTTTGGATTGCTATAGGATCAGCATCTAAGCCCACGACACGCTGGGAACGGTTAACTAAATAGGCTGTCGCCTGGCCACTGCCGCAACATAGATCTAGGACTTTCATATCGGTACGAATCATCAGTCCCTTTAATGGAAGCTGTCGAAACTGAGCTTCACCACCGACACTCAAAGAGGAGACACCAACAATCAGGTCAAATAACCATTGGTATTTGTAGCTTAAGTCTCTTAGAACAGTTGCCATGGTTTGATTTCAGGGGATGCAGGCAGCAGGATGCCTATCTTATATCCTCGCGGGGAGAGTAAATGGGTTGGACTCAGTATAACTATTCCAGTCAAGACGTCAGTATTTAAAGTGGACCAATATTGACTTGATCCGCTTCAGCGTAGGCTCTTTTGAAAGGTATCAAACTATTGAGAGCGCAGCCTTAAGAATAGGATTGCCGCTTACGTAACAGCAGGGGCATTGCTGATAAAATCGCCAAGATGGTACAGGCAATGATTAAAGGCCATGGACCTTTGCCATGCATAGCATCATTACCAGCCACACCGACCCAGGTATAAGCAATCACGCCCGGAACAATGCCGAGTAAAGTCCCCAGACTGTAGGGTAACCAATGAATGGTGGTCATCCCAAACAGAAAGTTGACCAAGTTAAATGGAGAGATGGGAGCGAAGCGGACGATTAAGACAAAGCTAAAGGGGTGCTGGAGAACAGCCTGATTAAAGGAGCAAAGGAGCTTGCGATCGCGAACTCGGTTCTGTGCCCAATCCAACAGCAAATGGCGAGCCATCCAAAATGCTCCCATCGCTCCCAGCGTCGCCCCAACCAAGGATAAGACACTGCCCCAAACCAAACCAAATAGCAGCCCTCCCACAACAGTGAGAATTACACCTGGCACACCCACAACCGTCGCCACAATATGCAGGAGGATAAAGATCAAAGATCCCCACAATCCGTGGGATTCCACAAACTCTACTAGCCGCATCTGATCAAACAGGAACGGAATATATCGAATGGCTAAGGGAAGTACTAATATCCCTAACACCCCCGATAGTGCTAGCTGGCGACCTTTCAACACACTGTTGCCAATGACGTCAACCTCCTTGGAGCATTAGCTTGGTTCGGCAGCAGAATCACTAGTTTCAGGAACGGCTTCTGCTAGGGCTTTCTTAGCCACTCGAGTGACATAAACGGTCACCAAGACCGTTGCGACAAAGCCAATAATTCTAATGGCCCAAGTAATGGTGGGATTAGAAGGCTGGTCTCCGGTGCCAAGGGTGGCAATGTTGCCAGCCAGTGACCCCAGATAGACATACATGATCGTGCCCGGAATCATACCAATGGAAGCGAAAAAATAATCTTTCAAGGATACCCCGGTGACCCCCATTCCATAATTGAGAAGGTTGAATGGAAAGATGGGGGATAAACGCGTCAGCAGAACAATCTTAAATCCCTCGTTACCGACGGCCTTATCAATTGCGGCAAATTTATCATTGCCTTCAATCTTTTTAGAAATCCAGCCTCGGGCCGCATACCGTCCCACCAAAAACGCTAAAGTAGCCCCAATTGTTGCCCCAATGAAAACTAAAATAGAGCCTTGAACGACGCCAAAGACAACACCTGCGCCTAAGGTCAAAATCGAACCGGGTAAAAAGGCAACTGTGGAGACAATGTAAATACCAATAAATGCGATCGCACCTACAGTACCTAACCCTTCGATCCACAATAAAGCGTCCTTCAGGATTTGTTGGGGATTAAACCCACCACCATCTGCAGCCCAGGCTGGAGAAGCTGATATCACCAAAAATGCAACCGCGGCCAGTAATACAGGTTTAAGTTTTTTCCATTGACGGAGATTCATAGGGATAGATGCCTTAAATATGTGGGAAATATGTGGGTGATGTCATAACAAAGAGCCGCCACAGCTTGATCCACTACCCGCGGTGCAGCCATAGCAATAGTCAGCCGTTTTCACTTCATGAATAAGATCGAGACTACCTGCTGCCAACAATTTTTTCACTGTTAACGGCTCACCGCTAGAGGTATGAGCTGGAATTTCTTCCATTTGGTTAAAATCGCAATCATAGACATGACCCAGATAGTCTATGGATAATTCATTTCGACACATTAAATGCTCAAGGGTAGAGGCGTTAAAGTGACCTTCTAAAAATTGCAGGTAGGGCTGATGAAGTTGGCGATGCTGTAGATGAAACTTGGTGCGACCAATCGGCAAATTGGTGATTGCAAACAGG
>CALDHF010000283.1 GCA_937941595.1 uncultured Acaryochloris sp.
AAATAGCGGCAAAGTCGTCTTTCTAGTTGGGGTTCACGGTCAAGTTGCCCAACGTTTGCACAAAATTAAGGCTATTGACGAACTCCCCAAGGACTGTTGGTTTGAGCGTCGATTAGAAGCCCTACAAAAGGCTGCTGACTGCCTCTACATGGCAACACCAACGTTTGAGCTAGACGCTCAGCCAGATAATAAGTGGCAAAAAAAATAGCTGCTGTTCAGGACAGCAGCTAGAGATCAATTGAAGACTAAGAGTACTAAACCTAGCGAATATACTCTTTCAAAACGCTGTTGCGATTGGGATGGCGTAGTTTGCGTAACGCTTTGGCTTCGATTTGGCGAATGCGTTCGCGGGTGACGTTGAAGATTTGGCCAATTTCCTCTAGGGTTTTCATGCGACCATCATCTAGGCCATAGCGCAACTTGAGGACATCGCGCTCCCGAGGGCTGAGGGTATCTAGAACCGTTTCTAAATCTTCCCGCAAAAGACTCTTAGAAACCTGATCTTCAGGGGTCTCGCCATCAGATTCAATAAAGTCGCCTAAGCGAGAGTCTTCTTCTTTACCGATGGGAGTTTCCAAGGAAATAGGAAGCTGAGCTGACTTAGCGATGAAACGCAGCTTCTCGATGGTCATTTCCATACGAGTGGCGATTTCCTCTTCCGTGGGCTTGCGTCCCATTTCTTGGGAGAGTAATTTAGTGGTTTTCTTAATCCGAGAAATGGTTTCGTAGAGGTGAACGGGGAGGCGAATGGTGCGAGACTGATCTGCGATCGCACGAGTAATCGCCTGGCGAATCCACCACGTAGCGTAGGTAGAGAACTTATATCCTTTCTCATGATCAAACTTTTCAGCAGCCCGAATTAACCCTAAACTACCTTCTTGAATCAAGTCTTGAAAAGACAGGCCCCGATTCATATACTTTTTAGCAATCGAAACCACGAGTCTCAAGTTAGACTGCACCATCTTATCCTTGGCGCGCCGACCCGCATGGAGACGATGGCGGAATCGGTTGAGGGGCATATCCACTTCTAAAGCCCACTCTTGGAGTTGAGGCTCACGCTCTAGGCGATCGAAGAGATCGTCATAAATGCGCTCCAGCTCCAGCAAATCTGCAATTTTACGGGCTAATTCGATTTCTTCATCAGCCCGCAGCAACCGGATTCTACCGATTTCCTGTAAATAGAGGCGAATGGAATCTTCTGTATAATGCTTTTTCTTGGATTGACCTCGACGACGTGCAGTACGAGCTTTGCCAGCCTTGGCGGTACTAGTCGGACTATCCTCACTAGCGCTAGCTTTACCCGCAGCGTCCTCAACAAGATTATCTAAAGCATTGGCAGGGGCTTGGATAGCTTCTAGAACATTATTGGCTTTGGTCATGCCGGATTCCTCAATACTCCCTAATTAAAACAATAGGAGAACCATGTTTACTCACTACAACCGAATTTAACAAATTCAGTCGATGTCTGGGATTCAGGCGTCTATTAGGTCACCCAGGCGCAAAAGAACGCGCGGACATTCTGAAAACCAAAAAAGGACAAACCGCAGTCCTATATTGGGCTTCACCTCTTCGACTATCGCTAAACCTCCACGATTGTAGCCTTTCTCATAAAAATTGGGGGAACCAACTAAAGGCTTCCACCGCAATTATGACTCAAACCTTCGCAATCGACATTTCACTGGGTTCATTCCAAATTATGTCGAGTGGCAAGCAGCTGGGCTTTCCACGATCGTTTGAACTTCATATCTTTTAGTAGAGCATTTATTGATGTGGATCACCACACTTAAGGGGTTGAATTCGCTCAAGCTGAGACTTTTATCGATTTACAGCCCATAACCTGTAGGGTTTATAGCTAAAATATTTACTGGAGGTAGAGACTGAGTTAGTCGACAGATCTAGCTTAAAATCAGGAAAATATTGCTAACAAAACTTTACCTTTGATGCGTTAATTTCATTTTTCTTTACATTGTAAATACAAACATTTGCTTGCCTTTTAATCCGTTGGCTTTTGATCGGAGGAAAACAACTAAAAGCGCAAACGCCGCAATTGCAAGGAATTCGTAACGACGCTCACAGAACTTAATGCCATGATCGCTGCTGAGGAGGCAGGACTAAGAAGAATACCAACGGAGGGAAGCAATAGTCCAGCCGCAATTGGCAGGGCCAGAAGATTATAGATAAAGGCCCAGAATAGATTTTGCTGAATTTTGCGAAAGGTGGCTCGACTTAGACGCAACACATCCACAATCTTGATTAGTGAATTTGAGTCGGAAAGACCAGACATAAGAATGATTTGGGCTGTTTCTATGGCGACATCGGTGCCTCCACTAAGGGCGATACCAACATTAGCTTGGGCAAGGGCAGGGGCATCATTGATACCGTCTCCAACCATGCCAATACAGTGACCTTGAGCTTGTAACTGGGCAATAATCATGGATTTGTCAGCCGGAGCAACCTCAGCTTGAACGTCCCTGGCATCCAAGTCCAACTCCTGGGCCATGGCCATCGCTGTTGCAGTTTGATCTCCCGTTAACATTTTCACCTGTAAACCCATCTGTTTTAGCTGGGAAATCGTTTGGGCTGCATCTGCTTTGAGGGTGTCCCGCACCGCAATACTGCCCATATAGATATGGTCGACGGCCAGATAAACCACACTTTTACCCGATTGGGCCAACTGTTGTCCTTGATGTTGATCCATCGTCGGAATCGTAATACCGCATTCCTGGAGCCAGGCACCAGAACCCAAGCGAGCCTCAAGGTGCTGGATCTGCCCTAAGACTCCAGCTCCCGTCACGGTTTCTAGATGTGTAGCTGCTAAGAATGGTACCTGACGTCTCTGAGCGTGTTCGACAATGGCAGTTGATAATGGGTGTCTCCCGCCAGTTTCTAGAGTGGCGGCAATCTGGAGTACCGTTTCAGAAGATGGCAGCATCCCGAGAACAGAATTAGACGAATAGGCCGTCGATAGCCAATAGTCCGTGACCACAGGATGCCCGGAGGTAAGGGTACCCGTTTTATCAAACACCACGGTATCTAAATGATCAACCTGTTCAAGAATATCGCCACCGCGAATCAGCAAACCCTGTTCGGCACCCAGGCTAGTTCCCACCAATAAAGCCGTGGGGGTGGCCAGACCTAAGGCACAGGGGCAGGCAATGACAAGTACGGCAATGGCCAATTTGAGTCCCAGTAAAACACTGGCTGCACCTGGAGCTATCATCCCAGGCTCCAGACTTTGATCATGAATCATGGGTAAAGTACCGTTGACCATCACGTCCGGCCAAAGACGGACGCCAATGCCTACCCAGAAGAGGAAGGTGAAGGTTGCCATCGCCAAAACGCCATAGGTGAAATACCCAGCGACCCGGTCGGCAAATTGCCGAATGGGGGCTTTGCGGGTTTGGGCTGTTTCCACCAATTTAATAATTTGAGCTAAGGTGGTTTGCTGTCCCGTCCGAGTTGCCTCTATGGTCACCACGCCAGATTGATTGAGGGTGCCTGCGGTCACCGGATCGCCGATGGTTTTGTCAATGGGCAGGGCTTCCCCTGTAAGCATGGCTTCATCGACTAAGGTGTGACCCGCAATCATTTGACCATCAACCGGAAATTTATCCCCTGGCAAGATTTGCAGCCAAGCGCCAATCTGAACATCTTGAACCGGAATTTCCACGGTCCGATCCGGTTGCGTATCAGGACTGGGCAACCAGCGGGCCACTAAGGGTTGTAAGGCCAATAGCTTTTCTAAGGAAATCTTCGTGCGGCCTCTGGCCTGTTCTTCCAAGGCTCGTCCTAACAGAATCAGGCCGACAATCATCACTGGGGCATCAAAAAAGCAATCCCAATGTAGTTGAGGCCAGACCACTGCCACCACGCTGGCGAGATACGCCGTCAGACTTCCTAAGCTGACTAGGGTATTCATATTGGGCATATTTCGTCGCAGTCCTTGCCACCCTTCCCACAGGATCTGCCGTCCAGGACCCAACAGAGCCAAGGTCGCTAGTCCCCAATGAAATTGGATGCTCGTGAGCCATGGCAGGGCTAGGCCTGGAATATGCCCCAGATGTCCTACACCTGATAAGACCACTAAAATAGCAGCCAAAATTAGATGCTGAATATGTTGCCAATGCCGTTTAACAGACGACTCTGGCAGAGAGGCAGCTAGCCCTATTTGGGTGGGATCCTGAACATGGCTTGGAAAACCTGTCGCCGTCAAGACTTCAGCTAAATCTTCTGGGGTAACCTCTTGGGGAAGATACTCAACCGCAGCCTGTTCAGTCACTAAATTGACCACCGCAGTAGAGACGCCCGGCTGTTGCTGCAAACGTTTTTCGATGGTCTGGACACAGCCCGCACATTTCATCCCTGATATGGATAAAACCGTGGTTGGCCGATCTGGCTGGGGGAGAGGTGTGGGAGACAGAGTGGTCATTGGCTTTGAGATTGGCAAGATTGCAGACGGTACATAGACAACAACAGGGAATCCATAGCTTGACGCCGTTTGGCCCCAGACTGGGTGTATTGATTAAACATCAGACTAAAAACCAGCGGAGAAGACTGGGCTTGCTTTAAATAGCCGACTAAGGTTGAAACCCCTCGCATGCCTCCGCTCTTACTCCATAGCGTCGATCCTGGAGTCTTGCCGACGGTATCCTTGGGTAAGGAAGCTGCAAAAACCGATGCATGAGGAGATCGCAGCATTCCCTGTACGGTCTGCACGAGGGCAGTCGGGCTCACTAAATTATGGCGCGACAATCCTGACCCATCAGCCAGCTCATAGGCTGTGCTACTCACCCCCAGTTGGGTCAGAGTTTGCCTGAGGATCGTTAATCCTTGCTGGTGGGTGTTTTGGGACTGCTTCTGAGCTTTTGCCCCTAGAGTGTTCAGCAACACTTCGGCATAGAGATTGTTGCTGTCCTGATTGGTGGTGGCAATTAAATCTGCAAGGGGTGGAGATTGAATTTGAGTCAACCGTTTCTCTGGCTGCTGGGCTGTTTTTAAGGCAGTATTACGCTCTGTCTCACTGGTCAGTCGCGATATCTGTCCCACTTTGATTTGATGGGCAGCCAGGATGGCCCGAAACCGTTGGAGCAGGAACCAACCGGGATTGACGACTGCGACGGCTGAGCGATCAGGAGCGGCCCCGGCCCGTAATTGCCCAGTAATTTCAATTTCTAAGGTTGATCCTCGGCGACGGCGGACTATTTCTACATATTCAGGGCTATCTGAACTCACAGTGCGGGTGCGATTAATTTGCCGCCAAGACCCAATGGGATGAGGGGAGAGCCATTCCACCCGCAGGGGTTGGCCCGGAGACTGGGGCCATAGCTTGAGTTCATAGGCATTTTGATTGAGGATCAGGCTATTGACGGGGGCACCATACCCAGCCTGAATATCTTCC
>CALDHF010000284.1 GCA_937941595.1 uncultured Acaryochloris sp.
GGGGCCGTGATCCGGGGCGTTCATAAGTATGGACCTTTGATGCGGGCTGCGATCGCAACTGCCAGTAATGATCATCGTTTAGGTGCAAACGAAGCGCCGCCAGCGATTATGTCTGTTTATTTGGGCACTCAGCTAGAAGAAGTCTTTGAACAGATTAAAAACGGAGCCGTCACCGGATCCAAGGGCAAAGGGATCATGGATATGGGCATTGACGTGCTCCCACCCCTAACCAAAGATGCAGGCGATCGGAATCGCACCTCACCTTTTGCGTTTACAGGGAATCGGTTCGAATTCAGAGCGGTCGGGTCCAGTCAATCTGTATCAGGTCCATTAATTGTTCTGAATACGATGTTGGCGGATTCCCTAGAGTGGATCGGGAATCGCTTAGAAAGCGAATTATCTAACGGTATGGATCTCAACGGTGCCATCCTCACTGTCCTCAAAGAAGTGATGGAACAACATGGAGCTGTTGTGTTTGGGGGCGATGGATATTCCGAAGAATGGCACAAAATGGCGGTGGAAGAGCGCGGTCTTGCCAACTTACCCACAACGGCGGATGCCCTCCCTTTCTTGAAGACAGAGTTTATCGAAGATCTGTTTGCAAAAACGGGTGTACTGACCCCTGTGGAGTTGGGAAGTCGGTTCGAAGTGTATGCAGAGCAGTATATTCTCTCCATTGAGGTGGAAGCTCGGCTGGTGACTAATATGGCAAAAACCGTCATTTATCCAGCCGCGGTGGCCTATTTATCGGAACTGTCCTCGACCATTTCTAGCTTGGCTAATTTGGGAATTGACTGCGAAAAAGCAAGTGCCAAGACGATTGCCGACTTGACCAATGCGTTGGTTAAATCCACGGGGGAGTTAACGGCTGCCATGGCTAAGCATGATTTCCCGTCGACAGAAGACAAGATGCAGTATTGTGCAACAACGATCCGTCCCCTGATGGAGGGTGTGCGCCAACATGCAGATGCCTTAGAAGGTGAAGTCGCAGATAGTTACTGGCCCTTGCCGACATATCAAGAAATGCTGTTCATCAAATAAATAACAGCCTTGCCCAACTTAATGCCCCGCTGGAGAGAACCCTATCCGAGCTCCAGCGGGGCGTTAAGTTGAACGAGATGTATGACGATTGGGCTGATTTAAGGCTGCTAGCATGGATAATGACAGTCCATCGCTGTAATGGATGCATGCAATGAACTTTTTACGGAAACAGAATACGACTCCTGAGAATGCTGATACCCTTTTAGTTACAACGGATCAGCCCCAAGACGATACTCCTAAACACAAAAAGCGGAAAAAAGCCAAGGGCAAGAAACAGAAGCAGAAGCAGGCTAAATCTAAATCTTTAGAACGCAGTGTTTATTACCATATTTCTGAAGGGGAAGGAAGCTCTAAACTCCCGAAGAAAGTGTATGAGCAAGACTTAGCCCGCCTGCAATTGGAACTGGTCAAAATGCAATATTGGGTCAAACACACGGGGACCCGTATTGTCATTTTATTTGAAGGGCGGGATGCTGCTGGCAAAGGCGGCACGATTAAGCGGATTACGGAGCCCCTCAATCCACGCGGGTGCAGGACTGTCGCTTTAGGAACTCCTAGCGATCGCGAAAAGACCGAATGGTATTTTCAGCGGTATGTGGCTCATCTGCCCGCAGCCGGGGAAATAGTCTGTTTTGACCGCAGTTGGTATAACCGGGCGGGGGTGGAACATGTGATGGGGTTTTGTACGGAGGCCCAGTATGAGGAGTTTTTGCAGACCTGCCCTGAATTTGAACGCATATTAGTGCGCTCCGGCATCATTTTGCTGAAGTATTGGTTCTCTGTCAGTGATGACGAGCAAGAACGACGGTTTCAAGCCCGAACAACTGATCCAGCTCGTCGCTGGAAACTCAGCCCCATGGATCTGGAATCCCGCGATCGCTGGGCGGAATACTCTCAAGCTAAAGACAATATGTTTGCGCACACTAATATTCCAGAAGCACCTTGGTTTACGGTGGAAGCAGATGATAAAAAACGGGCTCGTCTTAATTGCATTAGCCATTTCCTCAGCAAGATTCCCTACGAGGATATGACGCCCGAGCCTTTAGAACTTTCACCCCGCAAGAGTGCGCCCAGCGATTACGTGCGGTCTCCGCTGAATGAGCAGTTTTTTGTGCCCCGATTACACTGATGTTGAGACTTTTATCGCCATGATCCAAAAGCCCTTTGATTAGAGAGTGTTTGAGACGCTAGACAAGATTGCATTTGTCCTCAATCTTGAATAGTGAGTCACGATGCAAACAACGAGATCTTTTGCGGTCAAGCAGCTCCAGTTCTCTGACTAATCTAGGGTAAAAATTTGGAAAAATTGACGAGTGGAAATTTACTCTATCGCGGTATAACGCCGTCTGGAGAATCGGATGGATCCTAGTTCAGTTTGGGGATGATACAGGCCTTGTCTTTGACCAAAGTATTAACTTGTTCAGGGGTTAACGGTCTGTAAAAGTAGTATCCCTGTCCATATTCACAGCCAAAGCTTTGAACGGTGGCGAGCTGGTCGGCGGTTTCGATACCTTCTGCGATCGCAGCCATACCAAAGTTATGAGCCAAGACTACAATCGTGCGGACAATCTCGAAGCGTTCGGCATTGCAGTTGATACTGTGAATAAAAGAACGATCCACTTTCAAGGTATCAATTTCATATTTATGCAAATAGCTTAAAGACGAATAGCCTGTTCCAAAATCATCAATATGGATGCGGATACCTAATGCTCTTAACTCTGCCAAGATTTGAGCAGCAGACTCAGGATTTTCGATCAGGGCACTTTCCGTAATTTCCAGGATTAAGCTAGTCGCAGCTACTCCTGTATCATCCAGAATTTTAGTGACCCGTTCGATCACATCCGACCGCGTGAAATGGCGACTGGAGAAATTAACACTCATGTCCCAGGCTGGGGCGTAAGGAAGCTGATCTTGCCAGACTCGCAACTGTCGGCAGGCTTCGCCCATGGCCCACCAATCTAACGGCACAATCAGGCCAGTTTCTTCGGCAATAGGGATAAACTTTTCAGGTGGAATGGAACCTCGCTGGGGATGTTGCCACCGAGTTAAGGCTTCAAACCCAACAATTTCTTGGGTCATCAACGACACGATCGGCTGATAGTGCAGGGTTAACTGCTGCTCAGTGATGGCTTGTCGGAGGTCATTCTCTAGGGTTAACTGCCCTTTGACTTGAGTATGCATCGCCGCATCAAACACGGCATGACAGCCTTTGCCATTGGTCTTGGCCTGGTACATAGCAACATCGGCATCCCGGATTAGCTCGGCGGCTAGTTCATAGCGGGGATGGCCTTTGACAATACCAATACTGGCTGAATTGAACAAATCATGATTGCCTAGATGGTAGGGGGCGCTCAGCTCATTATTAATCCGTTCTGCCAACATACAGGCACAATCAACATCCCAAACTTGCTCTAATAAAATGGCGAATTCATCCCCACCAAATCGAGCCACGGTATCTGTGGGCCGGAGACATTGCTGTAACCGCTGAGCAGTGGTAATCAGTAACTGATCACCAACAGGATGCCCCAAACTATCATTGACCATCTTGAAGCGGTCTAAATCGACAAACAGCACCGCATAGGGATGGATGGTATACCGCTTGTTCAAATCAATTAAATGTTGAAGTCTATTTATAAATAATTCACGATTTGGCAACTTTGTCAGCGAATCATAAAAAGCATGGCGAAAGAGCTGCTGATTCGCCGCTAGTCGCTCAGTAATATCTCGAAAAACAATAACAGCACCATGGTGCTGATTTTGATCATCGATGATGGGCACTGCGCTATCATCGATGGGAATTTCTTGGAGATTTTTGGCGACCAAGTAGGTGTCTTCGGGTAAGACGACTCCTTTTTGATCTCTTAAGACCTGGGTGAGGGGATTCTCGAGACTATCCTGAGTCTGTCCCGTAATTAAAGGAATTACCTCATTCACATCTTTGCCAAGGGCATCGGCTGTGTGCCATTGGGTCATAGACTCAGCCAAACGGTTCATATAGGTTACTGAGCCATGATTGTCCGTGGCCACCACAGCATCCCCAATACTATCCAGAATGGTGTTCAGCCAAGTTTTTTGCTGTTTGACCTCTTG
>CALDHF010000285.1 GCA_937941595.1 uncultured Acaryochloris sp.
ACGATCAAAAAGTATGGGAAATATTTTAACTTTAATAAAATACTTGACTTAGATGATCGTCTGCATTTTTACGATTCACATCATTTAAATCAGGATGGAGTAGAAATTTTCAACAAAAAACTAATTGAAGTTATTTTTAAAGACGATTGATTATTTATCTTATGAGTTCTCAGCAGGCAGTGCTGCCACAATCGCATCAGCAACTCGGTTAACAGGGATTACCTCAATTTTTAGGTTAGGAAAATTTTGGCCTTTGGGAATAATAGCTCTTTTAAATCCCAGCTTTAAGGCTTCCTTTAATCGCAATTCTGTTTGAGAAACGGAGCGGACTTGCCCTCCTAGGCCTACCTCGCCAATGATGACCGTTGTTGGGTCTACGAGACGATCTCGGAAGCTGGCAGCAACTGCGATCGCAACCCCTAAATCTGCTGCCGGTTCGGCTACACTCAGCCCGCCTGAAGATGCAACATAGGCATCCAGTTTGGAGAGGGGAATCCCCAGACGCTTTTCCAAGACCGCCAGAATTTGCAGCAATCGATTATATTCAATGCCGGTGGTAGAGCGTCGGGGAGAACTGTAGCTGGTGGGGCTAACTAAGGCCTGCAGTTCCACTAAAATTGGGCGGGTGCCTTCACAGGCGACGATGGTTGCTGTTCCAGGTGATACGGATTCGCGATCGCCCAAAAATAGCTCCGATGGATTCAAGACTTCTCGCAACCCCCGATCGATCATTTCAAACACCCCGACCTCATGGGTGGCTCCAAACCGATTTTTAACCGATCGCAGCAACCGATGGTTTGCAAATCGATCCCCCTCGAAATAGAGAACCGTATCCACCAGGTGTTCCAAGACTTTAGGACCTGCTATAGCGCCTTCTTTGGTGACATGCCCCACGATAAACAAGGTAATGTGATCGCGCTTCGCTAACCGCATCAAAGCTGATGTACATTCACGAACTTGGGCGACCGAACCCGGTGCAGAAGTTAAAACAGAGAAATAAAGAGCTTGAATACTATCGATCATCGCCACTTGGGGTTGCAGCGATTCCAATTCTTTCAGGATGACTTCTAGATCAGTTTCAGGTAACAGATATAAGTCTGGATTTTTTGATGGGGTTTCATCCGACTTGGATGTTTTTTTGGGGGACTGATCGTGTTGGTTCATCTCGCCAATCCCCAGACGCTGGGCACGCAATTTTACCTGCTGACCTGATTCTTCAGCACAAACATAGAGAACGGTCTGGCGTGAACTTAAAAAGTTGACAATTTGCAACAATAAAGTAGATTTACCTATCCCTGGGTCACCTCCAACTAGGACTAAAGACCCCGGAACTATTCCCCCACCCAAGACTCGATCGAGTTCCACATACCCGGAACTAAATCGTTGAATAGGACGCTCAGAAATTTGGGTTAATGTCAATGATGATAAGGCTTGTGGAGATTCCCCTCGCTGTTTTCGGTGACGTTGGGCAAGACGAGTTCCATCCGTTGCTGTGGGGGCATTTGGCACCACTTGTTCGACTAAGGAATTCCAAGTGTGGCAGGCAGGACATTTACCAAAGAATTGAGGAGAAGCTGCACCACATTCTTGACAAATGTAATGAGTCCGTATTTTTGCCATATAATTCTTAAATAAAATTGAACTGTAAAGATTATTGTAGTCTTTGGTGTGAAAGCATTTCGGCGTTTTTTCCTATTACTAACTTCATGCTAACTTATATAACAGACGACTAAAATTTAACTTTTAGCAATGACTCGCAACTAAGGAGCATTACAAAAATTGGAAAATCATAAAGAAAAGATTCTGGTTGTTGACGATGAAGCGAGTATTCGTCGCATCCTGGAAACGCGTCTGTCCATGATCGGTTATGACGTGGTGACCGCAGCCGATGGGGAAGAGGCTATCGATACATTCCATCACGACATTCCTGATCTAGTGGTCCTCGATGTAATGATGCCGAAGCTGGATGGCTATGGCGTCTGTCAGGAACTCCGTAAAGAATCTGATGTTCCAATTATTATGCTGACCGCACTCGGGGACGTTGCAGATCGAATTACAGGTTTGGAACTCGGCGCGGATGACTATGTCGTCAAACCTTTCTCACCCAAAGAATTAGAAGCCCGGATTCGCTCGGTCCTGCGGCGGGTCAGTAAAAATGGCAACTCAGGTATCCCTAGTTCTGGTGTGATCAGTGTACATACCTTACGGATTGATACCAATAAACGCCAAGTGTATAAAGGTGATGAGCGCATCCGCTTGACTGGAATGGAATTTAGCTTATTAGAATTGCTGGTCAGCCGCTCAGGAGAAGCCTTTTCTCGGTCTGATATTTTGCAAGAGGTTTGGGGATATACGCCTGAACGTCACGTCGATACTCGGGTTGTGGATGTTCATATTTCTCGCCTGAGAGCAAAGCTGGAAGAAGATCCCAGCAATCCTGAACTAATCTTGACGGCTAGAGGCACGGGCTATCTTTTCCAACGGATTGTTGAACCTGGGGAAACCATCTAACCGCTGTCGACCTATTCTCATAAAACCATTGCTGTAGCGATGATGCGATCGCAAATCCCTCACAAACTCTCACAAATCTGCTGAGCAGACCAAAGGTCTAGCGAGCATCACCGATATAGGTAAAAGCAGCCCAATCCCTAGGATTGGGATATTTTTGTTTGACGGTCACCATGGCTTGTCTGAAGTCTTGGGCTTTATCTGGATGCTGTTGAAGGTTTTGGTGTTTGTGGTAGCATCATCGGAGATAGCCCATAAGGACACAACTCAACTGGGTACACAAAAAATAGATTGTCTCTACCGATGTTGAGTCAGACAATCCGGTGGGTTCTATGGACAATTTAGATCGCTATCGCCCTTTAGGTATGAGAACGGCATATTCTGCGATCGCAAACGGGGTATCGTCACATCTACACCTGCCGAGAATCTGGCAAGATGTCTGTACTGTTTGGTGAAGCGAATGGAATGGCTCAGCGAATTATTGGTTTGACAGGGGGTATTGCAACGGGGAAGTCCAGCGTTGCTGCTTATCTTGAAAATCGATATAAGCTGCCAATCCTAGATTCAGATGTATATGCCCGCGATGCGGTGCAGCCAGGGACTGTAGCGTTGGCGAATATTGCTCAACGATATGGAGCTGAGATTTTGCTCGCGGACGGCAATCTAGATCGTCAGCAGCTTGGCAACATCGTCTTTAGTCATCAGGCAGAAAGAGCATGGCTAGAGGAACAAATTCATCCTTATGTGCGGGAGCGAATGCTTTTAGCCCAAAATCAACTAACGGTACCCACCATTGTGATGGTGGTACCGTTACTGTTTGAAGTGAAAATGACAGATTTGGTAACGGAGATTTGGGTAGTGGTGTGTTCGGATGAGCAGCAACATCAGCGGTTGATGAAGCGTAATTCCCTCTCTCGGCCCCAAGCTGAAGCTAGAATTAACAGCCAAATGCCCCTGAGTGAAAAAGCCCGCCAAGCCACCATCGTCATTTGCAATGATTCTGATCTTGACCACTTATATACTCAAATTGATCAAGCGATGAGCAGAAGCTCTCACATAAGTTAATTGGGCTGGACTAAAAGTTGCAAGGCTTGGAGAGTAGCCTTTCCTATCCAAACTCATAGCCTCGGCTCATTTAATAATGCCAATTTTCAATCATTGACCTTGTCCACTATTTTCGGACAAGGTCACTAATGTATTTCATACGTTATCCGGCAACTATCTCATAGGTTGGCGGATGACAAGGCCGTCTTAGACGATGTGGGCAACAATGGATCTTGTGGACCGATTGGGTGCCGAGCCTGATTGTGCTCAAACCTTATGAACGCCTTTAGTCCCAGCGAGGATGCTTGGCGCTATCCCCTATAAAAAAAGCTTTGTAGCTTTGTTGTTATTTCCAAAATAATCAGGGCAGTTTAACCCAACGCATAGCCCCTGAATGAAAACCGTCAATTTCTCAAGACGGGTGTTGAGCGGAGCATGATGGTTTGTGCGACACTATTCGCATCTGTGTTGTTCTGAACTATGCGATTCGCCCCTATTCCACCATGTCCTTGAAAGCATTTGATTGGCCTCAGCTTCAAAACGGTTCCGATATCCGAGGGGTCGCTCTCGATGGGGTTGAAGGAGAAGCCGTCAATTTAACACCAGAAATTGCCAAAATCTTGGGTCAAGCCTTTGCTACTTGGTTGTCTGAAACTCTCGGCAAACCTATTGGTGAGTTGACTATTGCTTTGGGGCGGGACAGTCGGCTTTCTGGGCCAACCTTGATGGCCTCTGTTCTTGCAGGGATTACTGAGATGGGGAGCGACGGCTATGATTTTGGCATAGCCTCCACCCCCGCCATGTTTAAAAGTACGGTGACCGAGGGTTTCAACTGTGAGGGTGCCATCATGCTCACAGCCAGTCACTTACCGTTTAACCGCAATGGCCTCAAATTTTTTACGGCCCAGGGTGGGTTAGGGAAACCAGATATTGCTAAAATCCTGACCCTTGCTGCCCAAAATGATTTTGCTGCTGCCCAAACCCAGGGGCAAATGACCGAGCATAACTTTATTTCTGTCTATGCCCAGGAACTGGTGGATCAAATTCGCTCAGCAGTGAACCATGCCGACCACTACGACCAGCCGTTACAAGGGCTGCATATTATTGTTGATGCAGGAAATGGGGCCGGAGGGTTTTATGCCCATCAGGTTTTGCAACCCCTAGGTGCAGACATCGCAGGTAGTCAATTTCTAGACCCTGATGGCACCTTCCCCAATCACATTCCCAATCCCGAAGATAAAACAGCTATGGCTTCTATTTGCCAAGCAGTTACGGCTCAACAGGCTGACTTTGGCATTATTTTCGATACCGATGTCGATCGAGCCGCAGCCGTGGATCATTTAGGCCAAGATCTCAATCGCAATCGGCTAATTGCCCTTATTTCGGCTGTTGTCCTCCGGGAACACCCTGGGTCCACTATTGTCACAGATTCGATCACGTCCGATGGATTGTCTCAGTTTATTGAAGGGGATTTGCTAGGCGTTCACCATCGGTTCAAGCGGGGCTATAAAAATGTCATCAATGAAGCCATCCGTTTAAACAAAGCAGGGCAAGCGTCTTGGCTAGCTATTGAGACCTCTGGTCATGGGGCTATGAAGGAAAATTACTTTTTGGACGATGGGGCTTATTTAATTAGCAAGCTCTTGGTAGAGTTAGCCAAATCAAAGATGGTGGGTCAAAACATCACTGATTTAATTGCCAATCTGAAAGAACCTCAAGATAGTGAGGAATATCGCATCAAAATTCAAGCTCAGGATTTTAAAGCCCATGGCACTCAGGTCATTACTCAACTAGAAACCTTTGTCACTCAACAGTCAGACTGGCAGATCGTCCCCAACAACTTCGAAGGGATTCGCATTGCTTGCCAATCTCCCGCCGAAGACGGTTGGTTTTTGCTACGTTTATCCCTCCATGATCCGGTATTACCCCTCAATATTGAGTCCAATGTAGCGGGGGGGGTTGCGAGTATTGCCGCTAAACTCGCCCCATTTTTCCAAGGTATGGACGCCTTGGAACTTCCCCCCGCATTGTTGGCTCATTGAGAGGTCTGCTCTAAAGCATTACGATGATGGACAGGTTTTCCTAGCCCCGTCCGCTATTCAACATTGATTGGTAGCGACCTAAGGCCGTTAGGGGAAAATGCTGCTGATATAGGTGATATTTGAGGTAAAAATGTCCTGGGAATCCTGTTCCTGTGAAATAGTCTTCATCCCAGGTTCCATCCAGCTTTTGAGTCGTGGTCAGGTAGTTTATGCCTTGGTCAAGCGCTGCATGGGCATAGGTTTGGGTGGCCTCTCCAGCCGATAACAATCCCATAATCGCCCAGGCGGTCTGAGATGCCGTACTGGGGCCTTGGCCTTTGAGTTTAGGATCGTCATAGGTGGCACAGGTTTCCCCCCAACCTCCATCTGGGT
The DNA here is from genome assembly GCA_937941595.1 of uncultured Acaryochloris sp. Taxonomy (GTDB): domain Bacteria; phylum Cyanobacteriota; class Cyanobacteriia; order Thermosynechococcales; family Thermosynechococcaceae; genus Acaryochloris. The sequence goes on from CALDHF010000285.1 coordinate 5,967, forward strand.
TCTGACAACTCACTAACCATGCCGCTGCCTGCTGAATCTCAGATTGCCAATTTTGGGGATCGATTAATGCTAAGGCTGCAAGTACACCACTGGTTCCATAGATATAGTTAACGCCCCAGCGGCCAAACCAACAGCCTTCTGCTTCTTGCTCGTCTCGTAAATACTTGAGGGCATGATCCACACTGTTCTTGCCCGTGGATTTTTGGCAACGACCGATCATTTCTAGTACGCGGGCAGTGACATCTGCCGTATTCGGATCAATCATGGCTTTAAGATCACCATAGGGGAGGGCGTTGAGCCAGTCTTGATCGTTATTGATATCAAAGGCTGCCCATCCACCGGGACGACATTGCATGGTGGCAATCCAGTTGATGGCTCTTGCGATCGCAGCGGCTTTTGCCTGTTCATCCGGGAGCTGGACCTCGTTTAAGGCCATGACGACAACTGCCGTATCATCTACGTCGGGATAGAAGCGATTCTCAAATTCAAAAGCCCAGCCCCCCGGTTCTCCGCCCGGATTTTTGATAGACCAATCGCCATAGTCGAGAATTTGCTTATCTAATAGCCATTCCCCGGCTTTGACCAGGGCGGGATGATCCGGTGCTAACCCTGATTCCGCTAAAGCCCGGACGACTAACCCCGTATCCCAAACGGGTGAAATACAGGGTTGAATCCGATATTGATCCGCTGTCTCTAGGGCAAAGGCATCGACGGCAGCTAGCCCGCGTTCAATAATCGGATCATGGACATCATAGTCGAGGGCTTTCAGGCCCAGCAAAGAATTGAGCATGGCCGGAATAATCCCGCCCCAATCCCCTGTGGCTTCTTGGCGTTCTAAGACCCAGCGTTCTGCGGCCCGGATGCCTTCTTCGCGGAAAGGGACCAAGTTGGTGGCTTCCGCAAATTTAAACAAACCATCGAGATGAATAAAGGCATCGGTCCATTCATTACTCAAGGGCAGATCAAACTGGGCCCGATCTCGGCCTTCTAAATACAGCTCATCTAGGTTGAATCCAGGTTCCACTGCATAGACCGGTTCCCGATCCATCACAATCAACAGAGGAACGGTACTGCCCCTAGCCCAGCTAGACATCTCATAAATGGTGACCGGGAATTGTTCGGGTAGTAACATTACCCAAGGGGGCAAGGATGGAATGCCCCGCCATTCGTAACAGCCAATCAAGGCCAAGTGAAGCTTGGTAAAAATTCGGGTTCGACTGATGCCGCCTTGCTCCAAAATAAAGTCTCGGGCGCGTTCCATGGCGGGATCAGTTGCAGATACACCTAACAGCTTAAGAGCCATATAGGCTTCGACAGACACACTGATTTCGCCGCCGTCGTCATAGTAGAGTTCCCAACCGCCATGGTTTCGTTGTTGCGATCGCAAATACGTCTTCACTTTCTCTAAAGGCCGACTCCGATCCGTCCCCCAAATCTTGTGCAATAACACCACTTCAGACGTGATCGAGACATTTGACTCCAACTCCGCCCACCAATAACCTTGGTCATTTTGCTGGGTTAGAAGATAGCTTTGCGACGCTGCAATTGCAGCAGCTAAAGTTTTGGCATTCACCCTATCTCGAACTTGCATATTTCCCAATTCTTATCACTTGACAGCAGACGATTCATCTTACCGGATTACACAATACCGAAAGATGTTCCCTATCATGCCGTAATGCGCACTTCTCAATTATGGTGTGCGCCAATGATGGACACACAGAAGCATAATCGTCCTACTGTCAGGGTTCTACCCTGAGGGCTCAGACATTGACGGCGAGTTCAACCGAACTTTGGAAGTGAATGTTTACCCCGAGGGCTGAGCGGTGTCGAAGCCCCGTTGGCTCGCCTGATATTCGCGTGCATCTCCCCAAAGAGGGTCTAGATGGTCAAAGGTTGCAAACAATCAGAAAAATTATGATTGAGCAATTTTTCAGCATCTACAGCATCCAGGGGCTTAGCAAACAAATAGCCCTGAGCATATTCACAGCCTAACCCTTGCAAATAGCGAGCTTGTTCCAGGGTTTCTACCCCTTCAGCCACGACATCAATATTGAGACTATGAGCCAGCTGGATCACCGCTTGAATGATTTCTGATTCTGTACCCTTGGTATCAATCGTCTCAACAAACGACCGATCAATCTTGAGATTATCGATCGGCAATTGGCGGAGATAGCTTAAAGACGCATACCCCGTTCCAAAATCATCCATACTCAATTGGATGCCTAAACTCTTAATCTTGCGAAGCACCGATGCAGCATATTCCAAATTGTTAAACACCATACTTTCGGTGATTTCCAGCTTTAACTCTTTGGGATCCAGATGAGTATCCGCCAAAATTCTTTGAATTGAGCTGAACAGATCTAATTGGTCAAGCTGTCTGGCTGATAAATTAACGTGCATACTTAAATGAAAATGGGCTTGCTGTCGCCACTGTTGCATTTGCTCGCACGCTTCACGCAAAATCCAAGCTCCAATCGGAACAATTAAACCACTATCTTCCGCGATCGAAATAAACTGATTAGGAGATAACAAACCCAATGTCGGATGTTGCCAGCGTACTAACGCTTCAAAAGCGACTAAAGAAGCATCTTCCAAAGACACAATGGGCTGGTAACATACCCGCAATTCATTCTGCCAAATAGCACTGACAAGATCATGCTCCAATTGGACTCGGGTCAAAGATTGCAAATGCATCGTTTGATGAAAAATTGCGTAATTTTGAGATCCACTGCTCTTAGCATGTTCCATCGCCGTACAAGCATCCCGAATCAAGTCCTCAGGTTGCTGATAAAGGGAAGTCCCCATTGTGATCCCGATATCAAACTGAACTCGAAGTTCTTGAGTATTAAGTTGATAAGGAACAAGTAGTTGCCGCTGAATCTGATCCGCAATTTGTCGGGTCTCTTGTTCTCCGCTGATCCCTCGGATCAACACCACAAAATCATCAGCTCCAAAACGAGCGGCAATATCATCTGGTCTCAATTGTGCCGATAATCGTTGAGCTACCATCGTCAACAGTTGATCCCCTGCCCACAACCCTAGACGGGTATTAATGGCTTTGAAACGCTTAATATCAATATACAAAAAAGCAAAAGCGTGAATTGCGTCCTTTTTGATATCGGCTAATGCTTCAACTAATCGCAGTCGGATAAAAGACTGGTTCGGTAATTCCGTTAGCCAATCATAAAAAATACTCTGTCGCAGCTGCTCAGCGGCCTGCTTCCGTTCAGCACTGTGGGATAGGGCATTCTCTCTACCTTGCTGGATGAGAACTGATTTCTCGGTATAAGTAGTTTGCGATAAAGCAATGAGTAAGATTTTTTGAGCCTGCACCCTGATAGCTGACGCTTCCAAAGGAATTTCAGCACCAGACTCATTTACTTCAATCCATAAACCAGACCTTAATATTTCCGATTGTTCTTGTTGCCAAAACTGCTGGGCATCATCCAGAAAGCAGGTAAGAAAGGAAAAAGTATCGGTTAAGGGTACCAGTGAATTGTGATCTTGACCTGAACGACTCAAAGATCGATACCAGCCTGGAATATTGCCTAAAACCTTGAACGATTGATCACTCTGATATTCCAATACCAATATATCAAGAGTCGACAATACACTTGCTAAGAGGGCTTGTGTCATATTTCAATATCCACTTAGCGCGTTCTTTGGTTCTTGCCATTACAAGCATCCCAAACCTCAGCCATAACCTGGACAGCAACATCAATAGGTATTTTTTCTAAAGTATTACTATGGTGAAACTTGAGGCTGATTGCCAGTTGTTTACGCAAGACAGACACCTCATCAGGAACACCCTGTTGAAAATCAGCCTGGAAAACAGTGTCTTTCTCCATATATTTCAAGATACTCTTCGCAGATCACCCTTATTGTTCCCCAGTTATTCTGTTTAGGTACCAACCGAGAATTTTAGGTTTGGGTCACACTAAAGTATGACTCAACATGTCGATGTCACTATTGATCAGCACTCCTAAGGGGTGGCAAGCCACCTATTATTGTTTCAGGTTCAAAAGATTTGCACTAAGTTGCTGCGGGAGAATAATGAGATCAATTTGAAACCAAAAATTCTGTGATGTCCACCGTGATGTATAAGCCAGCAGAACCAGAAAGCAGCACAAATCTTTGATGCTACTTAGCAACTAATAAACTTTC
>CALDHF010000286.1 GCA_937941595.1 uncultured Acaryochloris sp.
CATCAGGTCAGTCTCCAGGGCTTCTGGGTGATCGTAGTTGCCACAGGGCATATAGCGGTAATAGCGATCGTGGCTGATGAGAAGGGTGCGACCATTACAGCGATGGACTAAAGCGTTAGCCAGGGTGGTTTTGCCTGAGCCGCTGCCGCCAGCTATGCCGATGATTGTTGGGGTGGTCATGGGTGGGGAGTGAGCAGTGACAAGAGTATCGCAGCAGCTAGGCTTTCTAGTGCATTCACAAATCGATTGAACGCATCATACTTTTAGGCTAAAGCTGATTGCGTTCAATTGCATCAAGTCGCCGCATTTCTCGGCTATTTTCCTGTTGTTCTAGACGCTTGCGTTCAAGCTCTCTATCTTTGGGCTTAAATTCTACAGCATTTAACGCCATAACCCTTTTACTACGACTTCTCTCACGCTTGGCGAGTAGTTCACGATCATTTGGTTCCTGCATATCAGATGAATTACATCAAAGTGCTTTATGACTTCAGTCTAGCGCCTAGCCAACGGTCATGGACCAATGTCTACCTCATGGTTTGTTCATCTTTGGGGAAAGATGATTTTTTAGTGGTTATTCCTACCCACTATTTCATTAGTAATTCGAGATCATTGAGCTTGATCTGAAAGAAATCACGTAATTCTCGAAGCTGATCATCATTAAATTCAGACAAATCAACCTTGTTAATTCTTTCTACTAAGCGCTTAAAATCCTTGGTAAGCTTATCATCTCTGATGGTCCCAACTGATTTGTCTATGAGACTCTGAACTAGAAGCTTAGTTTTAGGGACATTAAGATTATTTTTTAGAATTTTCCCAACGGCTCTCGTACGGATATTCTTAGCCTTTGTGGGCGTAACCTTTAGATTCTCAGAACTCAACTTTTGAAGTACAAGTGCATGGGTTCCTTTCAATCCCTTATTTCGAATACTGTACTTAAGGTCCTCAAATAAGCCCAACATTTGTAAATCATTCGCAGCTATTGACGCTGGATTCAACTGTAAATCCAGTACGACACTTAATATTTCTCTTTGCTCTTCGGATAAATCGAGATCAGATATAGTTGTTTGTTGAATCTCTCGGGATTGATTTAATACCTCCCTAACCTTTTGGATCTCGCCGTTGCGTTCTAATCGCCTGACTAAGGCTCGAATACCCGAAGGAATAGTATCAGGACTAATATCAGCAACAGTAATAATTTCTTGAACGATAGCCTCAGCTTTATCTAAAGCATTCAGCTCCTCATGGTGAATAAAAGTAAGCAATGCCTTCCTGTGTAGATCGGCTGGCATTGGGGCAGTAACAGCTTTAATTTTATCCCATTCTAGATATAAGGCGCTCTTATACCTTCTTTCACCATCCCACAACAGATAAAAGTCTCCTTCAGGGATAACAATAATTGGAGATATTTGTCCATCTTTCTCAAGAGAACTTGCTAAACTTACTATGCTTTCTTCAGTGAAGGATTGCCTGGGCTGATTATCATTAGTACGAATTTGGGATAGACAAATCCACTTCTCCCCCGATTGCTCCTGGAGAGCTTTACGGAGGTTATCTAGCTCTCTTTCTAATTCTGGAGACTGTTTTTTTCTAAGCTCTTCTATCTCTTTTTGGAATTCTGCAATTTTTACTTCTTGCTTCGAGACTGAAATAGCTTTTGAGAAAGTCTTAGCAATATCAACCTTTGGCATCTTGAATTAACCTATCAATATCTTTAGACAAAACCTTAAAGTCTTCTACCGCAGGATGGTTCGGACGGTATTTTTGTAAAGGCAAACCTACTGCACTTGCATTTTTAAACTCTTTAGAATCACGCACTCTTGGATAAAGAGTGACGCTTAACTGAGATGTTATTTCTGGTAACTGTTGAAGAATTTGCCTATGGATTGCGGTTTTAGAATCATACATGCATGGCACAATTCCTAAAATAGGCGGCCTTGGATTTAGTTCTAATTCATCAGATACTTCAATACACCACTCAATTAAACCCGCTGCTCCAAATGCTGATTTCATCTCTAATTGCACTGGGACTAATAGATGAGTACTAGCAGCTAAAGCATTAGTTGCTAGCATCCCAAGAGTGGCTGGACAATCAATAATTACTAAATCATGCGTCAAGGGATACTTGCGCAAGCGATCTGCTAGAGCATATTCACCCCTACGTCTTGTGACAAGTTGATCAGACATACTAGACATATAGGGGTGCCCTTGGCATACCTGCACCCTGCTACCTTGCCAAGTTTCGACAAGCGGCCATTGCCCCTTGAAATCCTTGGAAAATACTGTGACAAGGCTATCTTGAGAATCTACAGGTTCAAGACCACAAAAAACGTCAAGAGATCGTTGTGGATCAAGGTCTAGTATTGCTACTGGGTGACCAAGCTTACTAACTTCATAAGCAAGATGAACTGCTAATGTAGTCTTACCCACTCCACCAGCGTTTGCCAAAATTCCGAGTACTATTTGCATAAGTGGTAAGTTAACATACCACCGAACTAAAGGACAGTGGTATGTTAACTTACCACTTGTGTGAGGCACACAAGTCAACGACAATCAAAATATTTATTTGACTTCAACACAGATATTTTAGCCACGCTGAGAAAGGAGATTTAGAGATGATTCTAGCAACTTGAACAAAGATTCAAGCGATCATATGATCACCTATACCAGAACGACCCCTGATCGCATTCTCCAACTGTGCTATCAAGTCTTGAGGCCAGGAATGTCGATTGCAGAGGTCATCTTTCCAGAAGATCAAGACCAGGAAACTCAACATTATGGGGCATTCGATCAACGGGAAAAAGTAATCTGCTGCGTTACTCTTATTCCCTCAGTATGGGCAGAACAACCCGCTTGGTGGCTAAGGGCGATGGCAACCGCTCCAGGCTGGAGGAACCAGGGGATTGGAACCAGAATGATCAGACATCTGCTGTCAGACCTTAAAAAGTCTGATATGACCAGGCCCATATGGTGCAACGCTAGGGTTGAGTCTGCCAAGTTTTAGCGTAATCTTGGATGGCGGGAAGTCTCAGGGCGATTCGCAAATGGAAATGCGGGGTTGTCGGTGAGGATGTTGAGAGAAGAAAAGCCTAGTACCAGGAGGTATCCCAGTACTAGGGGAATTATTGAAGACAAACAATTTAACTTTCACAGAGAAGTGGGCCGTTTACCAAAAGCAATCGGCCCTTAAGTGTAGTGAGGTATATCTTTCCGCTTCAGCTCGTAATCCTAGATATCATGCTGTTGGCTTAGTTCACAGTGTGGGCTGCAAAATTGGGGCCGCGAGTGCTGACTTTAGGAACTGAGATGTCTGAAGTCTCTTGTCGAACTTGGGCATCTAGTGGAATGTTATCTACTTCAACCCGATGAGCTGCAAAATTGGGGCCACGAGTGATGACTTTAGGAACTGAGATACCTGATGTGTCTCGTCGAACCTGGGCATCTAATGGAATACTATCTGCTTTAACCTGATGGGCTGCTCCATTCGGACCACGAGTAACAGTGGTGGTTTCAGCTAGAGCTGAGGAGGTAAAGCCGATGCTGAGGACAGTAAAGCTTGTTAAGACTGAAAAGGCTAATTGGTTAGTGCGCTTCATCTTTGTTCTCCAACTTCAATAACTTCAATGTACGAGGGTTGTCTGAAGATGGAATGATGATGGTCTGGGTGTGTCCGTTCAATTTACTGAATGGCCCATAAAGATTTAATGAGAATTATGAGATTCGAGAATTAGCTGCAAAGAAAACCGCTCGTCGCTAGGTCATATTCCGGGGGCTGGTGTTGAATCGACAATAAGCCTGTGATGATGCGAGAGTTGCCCCGAAACAGGCAAGAACATAGCGCACTACAGATCGGCCAGGTCGCCCTCGCAAAACCATGCTTTTGCTCCTCTCCCTGCCTTTACTTAGGGATGTTGCACTAACTCGGTTGCACTGCCTGGAATGTCATCTCTTGCACCCACACATAACTAAAGTCCTCAAATTCCTCCCCAGGTGTAATCAGGGTAGTCGAGCCATCCTGACTAGCGATGAATTCCTCGCGCCATAATTCCCAAGCGTAGATCGATGGCAACTCCAAGTCTGAACAATATTCAAACCAGCACTGCCTTTGAAATTGTGAGATATCGCAGTGGATCCGACTCTTCTGGACCTCGACCAAACCCAAATCAACCATTTCCTGAATCAGCGATGGGTGAACGATCGGAGGTTCCCCATGACCCATCATCGGAGACTCAAACGAGAGCCGAAGCGTTTCACCAGCATTTTCTTTTGCCAGTCGCAGGATTTCTAGTTGCACTTGGGTCAGGGTTGGAATCAAGACCATACTTTGTCCTTTTGCTAAGGGAATCCTAGCATCACCCAGCCCCCCAAGTCCCCCCAGAGGCCAGGTGCACCAGGTGCATGGCTAAGACTTCGCAGCCTCCTTCCGAATCAACCCAGAGAGCGATGACTCGACCTTCTTCCGAGTAGTCCGACGCTTACCCCCAGCACTAGCCTGGACTGGAGTCGGGTCTTCTGGAATGCTCATCTCGTCGTCATCCAGCGGATCAGGATCTACAGGAGGATCGAGGACGACAACAGGGGATTCTGGTACCTCACTGACAGGCTCTTCTACCTCAGCCACGGATGTAACCAGCTCTTCCGTAATGTCAGGCAATGGCTCCTCAGACTCGACCTCAGAACCATCCTCGACCGGGCTGTCGGCCAGGAATGCCTGGGTCTGCGCTTTGAACCGATCGAAAGCTTTGTCGTGCTGTTTCCAGCGGGCATCAAGGCGATCCGTGAGCTGGGTTTTGATCAGCCCTTGGACAAAGGCCGTCTCTTGAGAGCAGCCCTTGCGGTAGACTGCGATCGCACTTCCCTTGACTTCATCAAAGATAGGACCATGCTTGTCGCCCAACCGGGACAGCCCCCAGGAGCATAGGGTGGTGAAGTTTTTCCAGCCCTGGATTTCCTTGTTTATGACGAATAGGAATGCTGTGTTTGCGGCTCGGCCAACCTGAGTGGCGGCAGTGTCGATGACTTCGTTGTGGTCGGCTTGTTCAATTCTGACAGAAGTAATGAGCTTCATGAGTGTAGTCCTTTGGATAGTTCGTAAGTGGATAGGGCACGACTGGCATTGACAAACACCGAGTCAGCCAAGGCCCAACCCCGGATGCGACAGACCGGGTAACGCAGTTCGACGGGCGATAGATTCTAGGAATGATTTGAGTACATCTGTGAATCTGATTTGACCCTCACAGGGAATATACCCGCGAGCAAATTTAGGCTCAGATTCGAGCTGATGTTGATGTGAATTTGGTGAAAAACTTTGGCTGGGAATGCCCCACTGCCTAGTGACTAGAGTAGCGTGTATGTCTTGGGGTTACAAGGCTTGAGCGATCAGAGTTCCTGATCGGTGGGGGAAGGGAGACTAAGCGTTGCTAATGTTTAGTGTGCAAGTGGGGGTGGAATCAAGGGGTGGGATGTTAGGAAACGAAAATAGCAGAATCGTGGATAACCATATGACGAGTTTTATCGACGGATAACCAGCCTTCTTTGTAAAACGAGCCGAGTAATCGAGTTACAGTCATGCGGGTAGTCCCTGTTAATTCTGCAAGCTGTTGATGGGTAAGTCGCACCGTTAGTCGAACTCCATCTGAAGTCCCTTCCCCCATTTCCATTCTTAATAACAATAGCAATTGCTGCAAGCGATCACTAACGAAGCGTTGACTAATTAAAGCTAGTAGAGCTTCTGTCTGATAGAGACGCCGATTCAGTTGCAGCAGGATCCCTTGGATCAACTCAGAAGATGCCTCCATCTCTGTACGACTAAAGCGCATCAACTCCACATCCGTTAACCCAATTGCTTCATATGGATCAACCTGAGTGAAAGGAAGACCAAAGGGCATCTCAGGATAGGCCAACCCTAAAATCGCTACATTGCCATCACAATGTGAAGTACTTAATTGAACTACTCCTTGAATGATTATCCAGACATCACAGGGATATAAAGGAATATTAAAGCATCGCTTAAATTCGTAAGTTGGGCGTCCTCGATAGGCTTTTTCTAGCAATTGAAGCCAAGGGGTAGTGGAAAGAAGAAGGGAAATCTGTGTCCTTGCCATTGGCCTGTCCTTAGTAGACGCTGACTGCTCAATTTCAAAATTGCAGATCACACAAAGCCAGACAACTCATCCTAATGAGTCCCAAAAAGCAATGCTAGCCAGATATATCAACTTAATGATGCTAATCATACCCCGTGAACGTAAAAGTTTTCTGTTCTACACAAAATAAAGCACTTCCTTATCTAGCACTCAGATTTTAATTAACAAATCATACCGAAAAACATAGTAGTGCCCACGATCTATCATGAAGCTAGCCCTTCCAGGTGCCCCAGATGGCTTACCCCCTCTCAGCCACCAAGCTCACTACCTATCAACAGTGCCCCCAGGCTTATAACTTCAAGTACGAGCGCGGACTCGCTTCACCTTCTGTCTTTGGATCTCGGACTTTTGGTATTGCCCTTCACAAGACACTCGCAGATATCTAC
>CALDHF010000287.1 GCA_937941595.1 uncultured Acaryochloris sp.
GGTTGCAGCATCTGCCAATGGGTTACGGCTGCTTTGCCTCCTTGATCCTCAGGCACTACGGCCATTTTGATCCGATCGACGGGATGACGGCCAACGGGGAAATCCATGCGACCGCTGGCCGTAGAGGGTTGACCATAGACAATGCCTAAATATTCGCGATGGGCTGTTTTGGCGGCAATTTGGGCTTGTAAGTGCTGATGGGCCTGATCGGTTTTGGCGACCATAATAGCGCCGCTTGTATCTTTATCCAGCCGATGGACAATGCCGGGCCGTTCGACACCGCCAATCCCAGACAGAGAGGATCCGCCATCGGGGATTTGACAATGGGCCAGGAGGCCGTGAACTAAGGTGCCTGTGTAGTGACCTGGGGCAGGATGAACCACTAAGCCCGCTGGTTTATTGATGATCAGTAAATGCTCATCTTCAAATAGAATCTCCAGCTCCATGGGTTCTGGCTGTAAATCTAAGGGTTGAGGAGCAGGGATGTAGACCTCGACTTGATCGCCGTCTTGTAAGAGGTGTTTTTTGGAATTACAAACTTTTTGGTTGATCTGGACGTGGCCTTGTTCGATCAGTTTTTGAATATGCGATCGCGATAACGTATCCACCCGACTGGCCAACCAGCGGTCAACTCTTGCAGACAAACCCTCAACCTGAAAATTTAGTCTTGTCATACCGAGATTTGCCCCTTCAGAGGCGCTGGTGAATATCTAAGCCATGAGTATCTGTACCACAGGTTTGCAGCAACCCGTACTGATCTGCTAGTTGAGCTAGTGCTTTGGTTTGGGATGCGCTAGGGTGCCAAGGCTTATTATTGCCATAACAGTAAAAGGTCTCAATGCCATCAACGCCTAGCTGCACAGCCCCTTCCACCAACTCCTTGACAGACCGACGGTATCGGGCCGGATGGGCTAAAACGGCTAAGCCACCTGCATGATGGATAGATGAGATGACTTGTTGGGCTTGGCCCTTAGCTTCTGTGGGGGCAGTACCTTGCAAGTAAGGTTCTAGCGCCGCATGGTTAGGATCAAAGCCATACCCCAAAATATGGACATTAGTTTGTAAAAGTATGGATGTAATTTCGATGCCAGTCCACAACTTGGGTAAAGGTTGAGCACTGATGCCCTGTTGAGAGAGGAGATAGCTAACCGCTAACCAATAGCCATTGACACTATGGTGATCAGTAATGGCTAAGTCTTTAAGACCTGTCTTGATTGCTTGTTGTATCAGTTGTTGAGGATGCAAACGGCCATCAGAGTGATGGGTATGCAAGTGGAAATTATAAGTATTGGGACAGCTGTCAGCAGTAATAGACTGAAAGAGTTCTTTCAAGCGGTCTTGGTTAGTTTGGACTTCATTCGCTACAAACACTTGGCACTCAACTGAAATGTGATGGCCCCAGACTTTAACTATATCCCAAGATTTTTGAGAGATTCGGTGTAAATGGCGGCAGATCTCTTTAGGTATATGGGTTAGCACCTAAATTGAGGTTGTTCTCAAATTGGTTATCTAATACAAAAGGATGCCTGAATTGTGCTTGGGCATCCTTTTGTATAGGTATGAGATTTAGATGGAGATGTCGTTTCTTTAGACTTCCGATGTGGGCGGTGCCTTGTATATGGGCGTCAAAAATGCAATCAAGAAACCAATTAAAAAGCCAGCTACATTACGGGCAATAGGTAACCATTCTGTTGTGCGGGCGACAACGGGACCAATCCCGAACGAGAAAAAACAAATGCCCCAAAGTGGTGAAAAAATCAGCATCCATTGCCAAGCGAAGACCTGACCAGGTTTACGAGGATGAGCTGAGAATCCGCAAATAATTCCACCCATAACGGATGTAATCAGGGTGAAAATCCACTGCTCTTGTGGCAGACCTGGAACAACACGGCACCCTCCTTTGTCCAGACAAATTTTGACAGAATTAATGGCTTGGATAATGGATTCATCTTCACCATTCTCTTGGACGAAGTACTGGTTACCGAACCGCGTTTGTAACTCTACCCAAAAGGTGCGGGGTAGTAATTGATAGACTGCATCCCCGACATTGAAGTTCAGAATATTCCCACCTCTAGCATCTGCGACTAGAAGGACGCTTTTTTCATCCAAATTCCAAAAATCTTTAATGGCTCGACCAGGCGTGCGGTCATATTGAGTCAAAATCCTCAATTTCCAGCCGGTCTCGCCTTCAAAAGCATCTAAATCTTCGTCAAGTCTATTCTTTTGGGCGCTGGTTAATGTTTTGGCCAGATCTACAATGGAGGTCGGCTCACTGGGCAACAGCTCCGGGGCCTCAAAGGCTTCAGCGGCAGGAGCAATAACCCATAATCCAAGGCCCAGCACCAGACCGATACAGGTGGCTAATACTCGACGAATAAGATTATGTTTCATTAGAACTATCGGGTTGAATATCAAAAGATGATGATCAGCAACTAATTCTGCTAACTTGTAACACTTATTAAAGTTACTTATTATAATAATACGATTCCTGAGTCTTTGGCACAGAGATGGACTGGATGGGATCACCTCTCTACAAGGCTCTTGCTTTCATGCAATCACGAATGACCAGGGTGCTGTAATCAAGGGTGTTGGCCTCTTAAATATCAACACTGACGCTGGGGAGTGAAAGTTTACAACGGTTTGGGGTACCCTATGCCGTATATCTTGCCAACATATGAGGCTAAAAAGTGCAGGTATACATTCACAGCCTTCTCTCAGCTTGTTTTCAGGCAGACAAGAGAGGATGTAGTAAATCTGAAACTTAAAGGTTACAAAACAGTCTACGAATAAAGATGCTTGCTGGCCCTTGTGTTTATCAACAACTATCAGCTGCTCAATCTGATGAAACGCCTGGAGATTACAACTTAAATACGGTTTACCGATCTTTGGAAACGATACCAAGCCTAGAAACATGGCTTATGATAAGAGAGTAAACTCATACTGACTTCGTTTTCGTTTCACCGCTTGCATCACTCACTATCAAATTAAAACGTTGATAGTCCTATGCCAACATCACCTTCTTAAAGGGGGTAGCTCAAGTCCATGTCCAATACCAAATCTAAATCACAAGCTGTATCTGCATCTACTACTACAGATATGGTCCGTACCTATCTCCATGAAATAGGTCGGGTTCCTTTATTGACTCATGAGCAAGAGATTGTATTTGGCAAGCAAGTGCAGGCCATGATGGCTTTGTTAGAATTGCAAAAAACCTTAGCTGATGAGCTTGGGCATGAGCCGCCCCAAGACGCATGGGCAGATCGAGCCAATCTAAGTCCATCACAGCTAGAATTAGCATTGCATCAAGGTCAACAAGCTAAACAAAAGATGATTGAAGCTAATCTGCGTTTGGTTGTGTCTGTTGCTAAAAAATACCAGAAAAGAAATCTAGAGCTGTTAGATTTAATTCAAGAAGGCACCCTGGGCTTAGAAAGAGGGGTCGAAAAGTTTGATCCGACTCGGGGTTATAAGTTCTCAACCTATGCCTATTGGTGGATTCGGCAAGCCATTACTCGGGCAATTGCCCAACAAGCCCGCACCATCCGGTTGCCGATTCATATTACTGAAAAGCTCAACAAGATCAAAAAGGCACAACGAGAGTTGTCCCAGAAGTTGGGCCGTAGTGCAACTCCAGCTGAAATTGCTGAGGCGTTAGAGTTAGAACCCAGCCAAATTCGAGATTATCTGATTATTGCCCGACAACCGATTTCTCTGGATCTGAGAGTGGGGGATAATCAAGATACTGAACTCAGAGATTTGCTTGAAGATGACGGTCAATCTCCAGAACAGTTCACCACCACTGAAGCCCTCAGAGACGATGTCAACCAGTTGCTTACTGAGTTGACGCAGCAGCAACGTGATGTGCTGATGCTCCGGTTTGGTCTCGACAATGGTAAGGAATTATCCCTAGCTAAAGTCGGCCAACAGCTTAGTTTGAGCCGTGAACGGGTTCGCCAGCTGGAACGACAGGCGCTAGACTATCTGCGTCGTCGTAAAGGCAAGGTTCGCGAGTATATCGCCAGCTAAGATTGTCGTCGACAAGAAATAGTCTCTATTGGGGTCTGTTCTCTGCTTATAACCTTGTAAGTAGAGAACAGATTATTTTTTGGTCTGACCCAATGGTTGCGGATAATGGCTTACAAGACTGGCGGTAGGTCTAAGGTGATTTTGCCCAGCAAGCCTTTACGGAAATCATTGAGCAGTTGCTGAGCCATACGCTCTACATCACCTTGATGGCGATGTTCTGCTAGGGCTGCGAGATATTCTGCTGCCGTCATCGATTGCAGTTCAAGGGTATAGCGGTTTTGCAGACTGTTGGCGGGCAGGAATCCTGGCGGTTTTTCACAAGTGTCAATGGTTTGCAGCAATTCAATTAAGGTGGTGGCCACCAATTGAGATTCATAGGCTGCTGTGCCAATGTCATCACAAATGGCGAGTTTATAGGCGGCGTCTTGATCGGTGAGTTTTGCAGGTAAGACTCCGGGCGTATCTAGCAAGTCTAACCCTTGGGATACTCGAATCCACCTCAGTTGACGGGTGACACCTGGACGTCTGGCACTCTCTACAATACGGCGTTTAAGAAGGCGGTTGATTAAGGCGGATTTGCCAACGTTGGGAAATCCGAGGACAACGGCTCGGACAGGACGGGGTTTCATGCCGCGATCGCATCTCCGCTGATTGATTTTCTTCCCAACTTTTTCCGCTGCCGTAATCACGGCTTTGATGCCCTTACCGTGCTGAGCATCGGTACAGTACGGAACTTGCCCTTGGGCTTTGAGACATGCTAGCCAAGCTTGATTAGACGCAATTGTGACCAGATCGACTCGATTCATCACCAAAATATGGGGTTTTTCGCCGATCCAAGCTTGGATTTGCGGATGGTGACTAGAGACAGGGATGCGCGCATCTCGAACCTCCAAGACCAAGTCTACTTTTTTCAGTTGTTCGACTAAGGCCTTTTCAGCTTTGGCGATATGACCGGGATACCACTGAATGGGGGGAGTAGACATCAGATGGCCTAAAGTCGCTCCAAGCGATCGCGCAAAATCTCAGCCTGCTTCTCAGCTTCAG
>CALDHF010000288.1 GCA_937941595.1 uncultured Acaryochloris sp.
AAAATTGAGAACGGTGATCGTCGATACTTTGTGATTTATTCTCCGGCGGTCCCGCAAGAAGCCTCCTACTATGTTGAGCTGTTTGCGTATTTGGAAGAAGATGGGCCGGCTCATGTTGCCCAATGGTTAGTTGAGCATAATATCCCCGCCATCTACCGCAATCACACCCATAAAACCATTCACCCTGAACAAACTCATCGCTTTGCCGCTTTTACCACTGCTCAATCAGAAGCAGACATTCGCCGTATTCTCATGAGCTGGCTCAACCCCGCAGATTATGGCCCAGAAGCAAAGGGCCACTTTGCCCTAAACCGATCTGCCTATTGCCATTTCACGTCTCCCATTCGTCGCCTCCCGGACTTGATCAACCACCGCATGGTGAAAGCCCATCTGCAAGGGCAACCCTTACCCTATGACGCCTCAAAGATTGAATTGCTCTGCCAACACATCAACAGGGTCAACGACGAGCAAGAGCAATCCACCAAGAGCTACTTCAAAGACCAGCAGCATCAACTGTATCAACAACAGCTCCAAGCACCAGAACGGTTAGGTCAACTTTCAGGTCGAGAGTTTTCCTTGCTCCTCAGATATGCCGTAGAGGAGGGGCAAAGCCAGATTGTCGATGCTGAGGCTTCAAGCCGCTTACAGTCTAGTGCCCTCCAAGTGGAAGATTTGTTTGTGCTGCTACTGCTCGGTGACCATCCAGAGCGACAACAGCAGGTCATTAACTATCTTCAAGAACACCTCTATGACGCGCCTAGTATTATTGCGATTGCTCAACAGCAATTAGAGGAGTGGGACAGTTTTGCCTGGGTAGAGCTGGGCGGTCCTCCCTTTGGGGCATGGCTAGAAGTTCAGATCAACCAGCAAATGCTGACAACGTCCCAGCCTGCAATCATGAGGAATAAACCAGGGGCACGGCATCAAGCTTGTCTAGACTGGCTGATTGCATATCAGCAGAACACTTTAGTGCCCCCTGCAGACCGGGTCGTCCCACCTCAGTCAAAAGTCCCAACCTTACCAGAATCACCACAGCCCAAAGTACCCGCTGCTCTCTCCAAATTATTGAATTTCAACGAGGAGCAGAATTGCATCAGTTTGCTACTGGAAGTGTGTCAGGGTATGCCATGGCCACAGCCAATGTATCAGATCACTGAAGAAGAGAATGGCTTTCGGTGCCAATGTAGTGTGAGGATTGCAGACGCAGAAATTGTGGGAGCTGGCATAGCCTCAAATAAAAAGACAGCTAAGCATCGAGCCGCAAGGGAGGTTGTAGAGAAGTTACAGCATAAATCTTAGACCAAGCCATTTCCTTTCGTGGGTGCCCGTCAGATACCCCCACCCCCAGCGGTTCCCCCTCTGCAAACCATAGCGGATATCTCACGGTTTGTTGGGAGGGCTTGACTGGGAGAAAGGTTCAGGAAGGTTTAGCAATAGAGGCCAGGATCTACTGTCCTATAAGACTTAGAGCTTTGCGAAAAATAATTTTATCTTCGCCAGCGTTGTAATAGTCACGAATTCTCGCTTCTTTGTCATATCCGTTTTTACGGTAGAAACTACGCGTTGGCTCGAAGCTCTCTAAGCTGGAGGTTTCTACTAACAGTAATCGTTCACCCCGTGCTCTTAAGTCTGCTTCCACATGCTGGATAAGGGCAGTGCCCCGTCCTTTACTTTGCTCACTGGGGAGGATGCCAATGAAGTAGAGATTCCAGACGCCTTCTGCGAATACCTCTGGTGCGTAGTAAGCAGCTCCTACAAGTCCGTCTTCATCGTCGGCAATCCAACAATGCTCCTCTTCTCTTTCGCTATCGAGGTGCTCACCAATCATCTCACCAAATCCTTCTAGCTCTGGTGGCGCGAACAGTCCAGTCGCCGCAGCGATTGCCAACAGTTTCGATTGATCTTCAGAACATGCAGTTCGAATCATTGATCAAATTTTCCTGGTAATTTCTTTCATAGAGATGGCTGCAATTAGATGTTCTGGGGATGCATGACAATTTCAGCAATTTCCTGGACCCGAGCTAGGGTAATGCCCGTGCGTTGTTCAATGGCTAAAGGATGATCCGTGGCTTCCAGCTCAATGTAAGGGCGACGGCCTACTTTTCTTGTATGCACCAGACTTCTGAGGCTCAGGGTGTCCGGATAGGCGGGCAGGACTGTATTCAGCCAGCCAAAGAACGGCGGTTCATGGATGCGATCGCAAAAGTCCCACAGGTCCAAGATCCGCTTCATACTGTCCCGACTCAGAGACACCCACACATCCCATGAGAACTTTTTATCCATTTCCAGTAGCGGTATTTCTAAATTGCCCACAATAAAGAAATATTCCTGATCGATAATGCAGATATCAGAGCTGAGATTGCATCGTGCCTCGCGCTCCTCTTTGGGGATGTCAAAATACAAAACCGGAGCTTGGGGGCCGTAAGCAAAGGGCAGTCGAGCATGATGCTGGCCACATCGTGAACACAAAAAGCCTTCAGAGTCTAGGTCTGGATTCACAATCGACACTATCATTCCTTTACTGAGTCCACCGACGCGGTGGTTTGGTTAGTATGCCTCCCCCCTGATCTGATTCATCATTCATGCCCTCAAGCATCCAATATTTTACTGGAAACCAGACCATTGGATCACTCAGCCCCTGGTCATCAGTCGCCATCGCTCTCAAGAGTGGGTTCCCCTTTCTCAGACAGACATTGATTTAGTATGGTGAGGGTAACTGCAAGCGCCTGCCTCCATGGTGGTTAAGACTGCCTCTAGCATCACCCTGACATCTCATCAACAAGCCGCTCTAGAGCAACTTCATGGGTTTCTAGATAGTCCAGAACGCATATTTGTCTTGGAAGGGTATGCGGGCACGGGAAAAACCACCTTATTGCAAGCCTTTATCTCCCAGCTCAAAGACCAGAACGATCGTCGCGCCATTGTCTTTAGTGCGTTTACGAATAAAGCCACTAAAGTTCTTAACCAAATGGTGTCGGCTTGGGGATTAGATGTAGAGTGCCTCACTTGCTGCCAGCTCTTGGGATTACGACCCCAAATTGACCCAGAAACGGGAAACCAGTACTTTATCCCCGACGCAGACGCGGAAAATTCCTTTGGGAAATTTGCCTTGGTGGTCATTGATGAATGCTCCATGGTGAACCACAATCTGTGGGAGCTTTTGCAAACCGAGTTATATGCCTTTCACCTAACTACCCAAATTCTATTTGTGGGGGATTCAGCCCAGCTCCCTCCCATTAATGAAACCGCCTCGCAAACCTTCCTCTGCAATGCCAGCAAAGCCCAGCTCCAGGAAGTCGTTCGCTATGGCAGCTCCATTGGCGTTTTGGCAGAATCGGTGCGCTGCAACTTAGAGACCCATCGGCTGCCCGCTTTTCATACCGATCTCAATGCCGATAAAACGGAAGGCACTATCGTTTTGAGACAGACCGACTGGACGAAACAGTTGCTGCGGGCATTTACCAGTGAGAAAGGTCAAGAAGATTCCGATTATGTGCGGGCTTTAGCCTATACCAACAAACGGGTGAACAGCCTGAATCGTCAGATTCGAGGTGCCATTTTTGGGACGGATGTCTGTCGCTTTGTTCCCGGTGAACGCCTGATCGCCATGGGACCTGTGTTTAGACGCAAAGACGAAATTCTTATGCAAACCTCGTCTGAATGTTGGGTCGAAGAGGCCTATGAAGATGAATCATCGAGTTGGCGGGTGTGGCGATTGTTTGTAGAGACCGATGCCAACTTAGAAGTTGACGTTACGGTTTTGCATGAGTCGGAACAGCGGCGTTTTCAAACCGAACTCCAGCGCTTGGCCGATGGCAAACAATGGCAAGATTTTTGGCAACTCAAACAACAGCGATTTGCCAACTTGAACTATAGCTATGCCCTGACGATTCACAAATCCCAGGGGTCTACCTTCCAAAATGTGTTTGTGGATTTGCCCAATCTGATGGGCAACCGCAACATTAGAGAACGGAACCAACTGCTATATGTAGCCGTTACTCGGGCGGCCAAACGGCTGTTTATCTGCCAAGCGCGTTGAACGGGGTGAGACAGGACTGACGGAACCGCTAATAGCTGCTAGCTTATGGGGATGAGTCTGGTCCTTAGCGTCAAACAAAACTATGGGTCGCAACAATCAACAGTACAGACGACTCCGACGACGGGTATTTGAAATTCTAGAAGTGGCTGATGTGGGCGATCGCGCCAGCAGATTGTTCGATATCAGTTTGCTGGTGCTGATTCTGGTTAACTTGCTGGTGATTACCCTAGAAACAGTAGAGGGGCTAACACTGCAATACAAGGTCTATTTTGAAACTTGTGAAGCGGTTAGTATCACAATTTTTACGGTTGAGTACCTGTTACGAGTTTGGTCCAGTACGGCCTCTCCAGATTTTTCCCATCCTCTGCTGGGGCGGCTCCGATTTATGTGCTCACCGTTAGCCTTAATTGATCTGGTGGCCCTAGCTCCCTTTTATTTGCCCTTGCTGATTCCGATCGATATTCGCTTTATTCGAGTGGTGCGGTTGTTGCGAATTCTGCGTTTATTTAAGCTCAGCCGGTATTTTCAGTCTTTTCAAGTGCTGGGCAATATCTTCAAGTCCAAACGAGATGAGCTGCTGGTAACACTGGTTGGTGTTTTAGGCTTATTGTGGTTAGCCTCAACCCTGATGTACTTTATCGAACATGATGCCCAGCCTGAAGCGTTCGCCAGTATCCCTGCCACCATGTGGTGGGGGGTCGCAACTCTGACAACCGTCGGCTACGGAGATGTTTACCCGATCACCACAATCGGCAAGATTCTGGGTAGCTGTATTTCTATTTTGGGAATAGGTTTGTTTGCGTTGCCCACGGGCCTTTTAGCCTCTGGATTTACGGAAGAACTCGATCGTCGCAAACTGAAGCAGGCTGAAGAATCCAAGACTTGTCCACATTGTGGAAAACTTTTATAGCCTCCATCATCAATGTGAGTCGGACCCTATCGATGATGGAGTGGTTCGTTGCGATTAGAGGGATTGCAGAAAAGCGATCAGCTCTGTACGCTCTGTTTCCGATAATTGGAGCACGGCCTCCTTCGAGGGTTGGGCTTCCCCCCCATGCCAGAGCACGGCCTCCATCAGATTGCGGGCGCGGCCATCATGGAGGAAAAACGTATGCTTATTGACGTTTTTGACTAAACCAATCCCCCACAGGGGAGGGGTTCGCCATTCTTGACCGTCTGCTTCGAAATCGGGACGATTGTCTGCTAACCCTGACCCCATATCGTGCAGCAGCAAATCGGTATAGGGGTGAATCACTTGGTTGTTAAATTCTGGATGTTCTGACGCCCGACCCGTCACCATCTTAGGCGTATGACAGCTAGCGCATTGAGCCTGGTAAAAGAGCTTCTCACCCCGTTGCTCTGGACCGCCGTCTA
>CALDHF010000289.1 GCA_937941595.1 uncultured Acaryochloris sp.
CGAATATCTAGATATCAATGCCCAAATAGAGGTGTTGCAACATCAACTCCAAGCAGAGATACAAAAACTGACGACGGCGGATATCAACCCGTAATTTGGTTTATTGCCCAGCAATAATCGTAGTAAAAATTTTTCTAGCAGCAAACGATGAGAACGCTTGTCTGAAAAGTCTTCATCACTCTGCTTAGATAATCACAAGTAAGCTGTCACCAAACCCGCAGTATCCTCGAACATTCGATAATGGGTTATCCTGCCATCGCGGACCCTACTAAACAGCGCCCATTCTGATTTGAATACGCGTTCCGTGCGTTTGATGTAGTGCTGCATATATCCATACCCAAAGGCAACGTCATCGTTTGCAATCGTTGATCGAACCTCAAATGCCTGGATCAAATATGTCGGCAAAGTGTGGACGCCTTCATGCCCGTTAATACACCGTAAATCAGAATCTCTGATGGTCTTTGGGCTTCGAAGATGATGTCATCGATGGAACAGTCGGTCGACGATGGTGTGGACCATTGTGCCTCAGGCATACATTCCATAAAGGTTTATCGGAATTCACACGGAATTATGAACCCAATCCACGCATTAGCGAATTGACGCAAAAATCTTGTTACGGATAGCTCGGTTGCTCAGCAATCTCTGTTACCATGAATACGCTTCTAGGGCTTGTAGCTCAGTGGACTAGAGCACGTGGCTTCGGACCACGGTGTCGGGGGTTCGAATCCCTCCTGGCCCGTTTTTTCTTCCACTCAGGTGAAATCACTTGAGTGGATTGTTGTCTCTAAATCAAAAACCACAGGCGTTATGGGTGTTAGGCTCCGTCAGCATGTCAATCCGCTGAGCAACAAATTTCAGCATCAGATCGCTCCCTTAGACTGGGCTACCATCTACGCTAAGCCTGATCAGCCTTTATTCCTAGACATTGGCTGTGCTAGAGGACAATTTTTATCGGAGATGGCCCAGCTTCAACCTGAACACAACTTTTTAGGTATAGAAATCCGCAGAACGCTGGTGGAGTCTGCTAATCAACTCCGCGACCAGCTACAGCTTCACAATCTGCATTTTTTGTTTGGCAATATCAATACCACCTTGTCCTCGCTCTTAGGTCCCAATTCGGTACACGGCGTTACCATTCAGTTTCCTGATCCGTGGTTCAAGCGACGACACCAAAAACGGCGCGTGGTCCAGCCTCAATTAGTCGAAGAATTATCGACCTATATCCAGCCTGGAGGGTTTTTGTTTATCCAGTCCGATGTCTTAGAAGTGGCGATTGAAATGTGCGATCGCATCACCGAACATCCAGCATTTCAAGCCACCACCCCGCCCCAAGACTGGCTACCAGAGAATCCCTTACCCGCCTCCACTGAGCGCGAGCAACTCACCCTATCTGAAGGGTTACCCGTGTATCGATCTTTGTTCCATCTCCAGACGGAGTAGAGGGAGGGAACACGGCCCTAGATAACGGTGCCATCTGGAATGACCGCATTTTTAAGGACGACTACAATACCGCTACGGATATAGAATCCATCGTCTTCCCGATTAGATTCTTCGACATTATCTTTGTTGATAATGCTCACATTGCGGCCAATGTGAGCATTTTTATCAATAATGGCTCGCTTGATATGGGTGTTCTCACCAATTCCCATGGGAATGGTGGTGTGTTCCGGCCCTGGTGCCCGTTCTGCAAAGGGTTGATATAAGTCAGCCCCCATTAGTAAGGCGTTATCGATAGTGCAGCCGGATTCAACCCGCGATCGCACCCCCAATACCGAGCGATTAATCTTACAGTTTTTAAGGATGCAGCCTTCCGCAATCATGGATTCTGTCACCTGACAGTCCCACAATTTCGTCGGGGGCAAATATCGAGAGCGAGTATAAATCGGAGCCTCTTCATCATAGAAGCTAAAGGGAGGCTGAGGCTGGCGAGTTAAGGCTAAATTAGCTTCATAAAAGGCTTCAATTGTGCCAATGTCTTCCCAGTAGTCATTGAAGAGATAGGCTTGGACATTGTAATCCTTAGCCGAATTCGGAATAATTTCCTTACCAAAGTCAGTGGATTCAGGTGAATTTCTGAGAAGGTCAATTAAGACTTCTTTCTTGAAAACATAAATACCCATAGAAGCAATAAACGGCTTCTCCTGGGCTTCGGCGGCGGTCAGCCCCAGAGTGGTGGTATCCACCTTCATGCGGTCTAGTTCCGCCCCCTCAGGCTTCTCACTAAAATCAACCACACGACCCGAATCATCGATTTTCATCAAGCCAAAACTGGAGGCTCGGTAGGGATCAATGGGGAGCACCGAGAGCGTAATATCAGCATTCGTACTCCGATGCCGCTCAATAAAAACGCTGTAATCCATGCGATACAGATGATCACCAGACAAAATCAGGAATTCATCTACATCCCGCCATTCTTCCAACATCCATAGATATTGACGAACCGCATCAGCCGTACCTTGGAACCAACCCGGATTGTCAGGGGTTTGCTGAGCTGCCAGAACTTCAGCAAATCCATCACTAAAGCTCGAAAAATTGTAGGTTTGGGAAATATGGCGATTAAGAGACGCAGAGTTGAACTGTGTCATCACATAGATCTTGTTGATTTCCGAATTGATGCAGTTACTCATCGGAATATCAATGAGACGATACTTTCCTGCTAAAGAGACAGCCGGCTTTGCACGCTGCTTGGTGAGGGGATACAGGCGTGTACCCGCACCACCGCCCAAAATAATTGCCAGGACCTTTTTCATATAATTGACACCTTAACTGCCTATCGCCTCCACACTCCAGTGTCGGACGGTCTGTTGCAGTTGACAAGGGCAAAATCGTTAAGAGCTAAAGTTCTTTAGCAGTCATCTCTTCAAGAGCTGTCTGGATGCTTTGGGTCAACTCATCCACCGCTTTTTTAGCACTCCGACGATCGGCTTTGTAAGTGGGCCATCGCTCCGATACAGAAATCGGATCGCTGATGGTCATCTTCAACGCTTTTGGCCCCAGAGACGGAGGCGAGTGGGGATCGACTCCTTCTGTAAAAGCCACGATTTTCCAGAGGATTAACACAATTTCAGCAAACCGATCCCCGGACGGCTTTTCCAAAATATAGGTCCCACTCACCATAGTCAGACGCTCAACCATCCGCATATGTTTGATTTTAAGGCTGGCCTCTTGGGCCACCCAATCGGCCATGCCCCGCTCTAAAGGCGTGAGCTGATCCAAGTCCTGACGATAGATCCGATCAAAACTGGCTTGCTCTAAACGCCGACAGCGATCGATAACATCTCCTTTGGCAGACAGACCAAAATGGGCTTCAGCAACTTGCAGAGCAATATCTAACTGCTGCTGGAGCCGCACAGCCAGTTGGGTATTACGATTGCTCCCTTGGGCATCTGTTGGCTCTAGTTCTGGCGGACGAGACAGATGGTAATACTTGCTATAGAAGTGATCCATTTTGTCTAAGAGGCATTCACCCAACTGTAAAACCCGACCGTACAAAGCATCCGCATCCTGATCAGCCAATAAACCAGGTGCGGGGGGCGTAGAAGACAAACCAACTTTCACTTCCAACTCACTTAAGAGTTTTTTGATGGCGGTCCAGGGGGCAGAAACATAGCGGTAGTTAATATTCAACGGGACAATCACAACCTTTTCAGACCGTCCAGCCTTGAGTAAGTCTTCAATACACCAAAAGCCTAACTGTGCCACCCCAGGTTCTAGGGGACTAACAATTTCGCTATGTTCGTTAGTACCTCCTTCTGGAGCCACGGCAATTGGGTAAGGACTATTGGCAAATAAATCTCGGGCTGCTCGTAAGCCCATGCGATCGGCTTTACCCCGCAAAATGGGGGTGCCGCCTAGCCGCGGGAACAACCAGGTCACAAATTGACCCGCCCATAGCGGGATGCCGCGATCATAAATAAAATGACTGTAGGTCGGCATTTTAAACCGAATCCCTGATTTACTGGCCTCTTTGGGCACCAGTCGCCACAGCATATTAGACATGGCAAAAGGATCCTTGGTGCTGGGATGGCGAAAGGCCAACAAAAACCGAGTGTCGCCTGCCTGAAACTCTTGGTAAAGCTTGACTAACACCTCCAGATTCTCAGCTTCAACAGCCGTAATCGATAGCTTCCAAGGCATCCACAACGGCAACAGGAATCGTACCGTTTCTATCACCCAAGGCGTTAAAGATTGTGGAATAAATGCTAATGGCGGTTGGGCTCGAGAAACAAACTGGGGCAAGGATACCAGCTCCCTATTAAGTCTTGGTGGATCACGCTACCCTAAGAGAATAGCTTGTTTATTACAGACTTTAAGATTTGACCTATGGTCGAGACATCGTTTCCCCGTCCCACCACAACTGTTGTATTGGCGATGAGCGCGGATGGCAAAATCGCTGATGTCCAACATTCCCCTCCAGAATTTGGTTCTGATGAAGATTATGCCCACCTAGAACGACAGGTGGCAGCAGCGGATGGCATTTTGTTTGGGTCTGCCACCCTGAAAGCAGGTGAAACCGCCATGCGAGTGGTAACCCCAGAGTTAATTGCAGAGCGGTTGAAGCAGGGGAAACCCGAACAGCCTGCCCAAATTGTCTGTACCCGCTCTGGCGATCTAGATCCCAATTTACGTTTTTTCCAACAAGCCGTGCCCCATTGGCTGGTCACCACAAAAAAAGGTGCCCAGTCTTGGCAAGATCAGTCCTATTTTGAGCAAGTCTTTACCCATGAATCGGCAGAGCATTCTATCGATTGGCTCAAGACCTTACAAGCCATGCCTGCTTTGGGTGTCGAGAAAATTGCGGTTCTAGGCGGTGGCCAAATTGTGGCATCACTACTGGCCGATGATCTGATTGATGAACTGCACCTGACGGTCTGTCCCCTCTTGCTGGGTGGCGCATCCACTCCCACCCCAGTGGCAGGCCAGGGCTGGCTCCAACAAGATGCTCCTTGGCTAGAGTTAATCTCTGTCAAACAGGTTGAGAGCGAATTATTTTTGCACTATCGGCGGCGGCGTTAACCGATCTGATCGCCATTCTTTGAATGGTCCATGACCTAGTCAGCTAAGTAAAGACCAGCCCATAGAGCGAGAACAATGCCGAGCAGCCATAAAATGCCATCGCAATCCAATAACAGCTAGGCTCTTGGTCCCGATGTTTTTTATGAGCCCACTTACCGAATTCTAAAGAGCGCCGTCCTCCTCTAACCCAGACTGAACCAGATACAAGTCCATCCCACACCAGATAGCTTGTCGATATCAGCAAAACAACGTACAGAATTTTTCCCATAGTGATCTTGATTCAAAGTCTGACAATCAATAGTCCCAATATCAAAAGCAGTCGTTAGGTGTAATGATCTCTCGGGCAACCCCAAACAATTGAGGATCTCTGTAGTCTCCGTGCAGTGATGAGAGCACTTAACAATCTCTTACTTTGCTTCCATCCAGTTAGCACCTGTATGCACATCAGCAACGAGGGGGATACTCAGAGGGAGAGCCATTTCCATGGTGGTTTTGATTTGCGATCGCACCTCTTCTAATTCCTTTGGCGGTACCTCTAACACCAATTCATCATGGACCTGCATCAACAGCCGACTCTCGTACGGTGCCAGAGCAGTTTGGAGCTGGACCATGGCAATCTTAATCAGATCGGCACTAGAGCCTTGAATAGGGGCATTGGCTGCCGCCCTGAGGAGACCACGATCGTAGCTACTCATTTTAATTTCGCTTAGGTCTAGATCTGCCAGACTCTCTAGATCCTGGCCCTGATACTTTTTAAGACTGCGGCTATCGAACTCAAAATAGCGACGGCGTCCCAGAATCGTTTCCACATAGCCTTGGCTAATTGCTTCTCGCTCCATCCGCTGTAGGTAGGCAAACACCTGGGGATAGCGATCATAAAACCGTTGAATAAAATCCTTGGCCTCGCTATATTTAACCCCTGCTTCTCGGGCAAACCGATGGGGACCCATGCCGTAAATAACCCCAAAGTTAATGATTTTAGCCAGCCGTCGTTCGTCTGGGGAGATCTGATCTTTTTCCAGCAGAAGGTTAGCAGTGAGGGTATGGACATCTTGGCCATTACGATAGGCCTCTAACAAGCGTGGTTCTTGACTGAGATGGGCCAGGATTCGCAGCTCAATTTGGGAATAATCCGCTGCCACCAAGAGCCAAGTCGGCTCAGGTTGAAAGGCGGCTCGGATTTGACGGCTAAATTCCGTGCGAATGGGAATATTCTGCAAATTGGGATTAGAGGAGGACAGCCGTCCTGTGGCCGTCACGGCTTGGTTGAAGTCCGCATGAATTCGATTGGTGTCTGCCCGGACTAGATTAGGCAACGCATCCACATAGGTTGACTTCAGCTTGGCTAGGGTCCTGTACTCTAGCAGGACATCAATAATGGGATGATCGCCCTGTAACTTCTCTAAGGTGGCGGCATCCGTAGAGTAACCTAGTTTGGTTTTGCGAGATTTTTTGACCTCTAGCTCTAAGCGACCGAACAAAATCTCACTTAACTGTTTCGGTGACCCCAGATTAAAGATTTCTCCAGCCAGTTCATAGGCACCCGCTTCTAGGCGCTTTAGATCAGCATCCAGTTGGGTAGAGAGGGTTTGTAAATAGTCTTGGTCAATCTGGACCCCCGTCGTTTCCATATCTGCCAAAACCGCTTCTAAAGGCAGCTCCACCTCTAGCAATAATTCATGCAGGGGGG
>CALDHF010000290.1 GCA_937941595.1 uncultured Acaryochloris sp.
CCTAGACTTAATGCTCAACGTTAGAGCAACCAGTACCATGAGTAACCCGAAACCGATGGCAATTGGCAACGCAAATCCATCATCGACTGCCTTTTTTCTGAATTTCAACATGCGTTCAAAAAAGAGAGATTAATTAGAAATATCCATGCAGATTCACCCGGCTATTTTAGATGAATTTAAGCAGGCTATTAACATAAATACTTAGATAAAAGTAAGGTATATTCAGTATTTATAAACTGAAAAAAATTGAAAATATAGAATGAATATTCAGGATTTAATTAACCATTTATTTTAAAATTTTGATATATGTTGTGAGAATTTTAAGTCTCAAAAATTGTAAGCTTATAGAGTCTTATTAAAATTGGTAATTCAACAACGTTTGTTATATGTATATTTTGATTATACGAAATTAAATATTGTCTTTCTTCAGTAATTTTACGGATAGTCCTGGTCCTGTAAGGATGCATTGTAGTGGTAGATAAACATCCTAATAGCTCCTATATGATGGGAAATGAGAGTGTTTTTCGAACTAGACGAGTCTCAGTCTTGGTTAAATAGGGAGCATCAAATGAGTCCAGAGCGTTATGAGCGAAATTTTGGTACTTGTGAGTTGGGTGATCTGCGTTGGTCAGTATCGGTCGTTCTCTGAACGAGAAGTTTGGTCAAGCTCTATCGACTGTGTTTGAGAGTGCGAGAGACCTCAAACGGTCTTTGAAAACTGCTGGATATGCAGACATCATGCTTGTGTGGCAGAAGAGATAAACTTGTACCAATTTCTGAGGAGACTGAACATAAGGTCAAGCATTGGTCCGAAGATTGATATGGGACGTGGCGTTGAATCATGAATTCCACATCTCTCCCAGTTGACTAACCTTCTCTATACCGTCTTAGTTTACTTGCTGATCTTTATTTATCGGTCAACAGTCTATGCAGTCGAACGATCGCCGTCCTTTAATTTTTCTAGGTACCGTCCTAACTTTAGGGATAGGTGTTTGGGGTGCTAAGACAATGTTTTGGCCAGCGGACTCAGCAGCCCAAACTTGTGACCCAATCTCAAAGCAGAATGTTACAGAACGCCTAGAGAAATTGGGTTCTCCTTTTACTACAGGTAAACATGCCAAATCTCAACCCTATGCTCGGAACGTTTGGGTGATGTCTCCCTTTAAAGGCAAAGTCTACCTTGGGCATGGGGATAGCAATCGCAATCGGGGTCCAATTCCCCTTTGGTTTTTTAACCCTAAATCCCGTCGATTTAAATTTCAATTTGTGGCCCCGGAAGAAGAAATTCGAGATTATCAGACGATTGGGGCAACGCTCTATACACCAGGTATTGATGCCCGAGGAAGCTGGAAGTTCGGGACTATCTATCGGCTGAGGAAGAAGGGGTGGCGGCAACTGCGTACCTTACCCGGTGCGGTTCATGTTTGGTCTATTCAAGGGTTTCGACAGAAGTTATGGTCTGTGATTCGGCGTCGAGATAATCGGGGGTATTTAGTGAGTTCTGAGGATGGAGGACAAACCTGGCAAGATGTCCAAACCCTGAGGTCAGACTCAGCCCAGATGTTTCAGTTTGAAGACTCCCTCTATATTTTTCCTGGCGGACGACCGTGGCAAGTGACTGACGCACTTCAACCCAGACAGCGGCAAGACTTAGATCAACCCACCTTGTTCCCCAATCACTCTCAGGCCACTCAGATCACCCAAGCGGTCACAGATGGTTCTCAAATGGCTTATCTGAGTAATGTGTCGCGCTATGGGGATATTACTTCCCAAAAGGTCAGGGTCCTGAATACTGAAGATCCCCATCGTCAGCCTCCTGGCTTATTTGTAGCCCAGTCTTTGGCCCCCAACAATACCAAAGTTCAGCGGATTATGCTGAGGCCGAATGAAGTCCCCTGGGATTTATTGGCGACGAAGCAAGGGCTGTATGTATTGACCAGTGAACGCCAACAGGTAGGGGGCAAACAACGGTTTGTCAATCGAGTCAGACAAGCGATAGATCAACGCCACTGGTGTGAAATCCTCTCGTTTGATTCTGCGACCTTTGCACGTTCTTTTACCCAATTACAGGGGAAATGGTATTTCGGCTTGGGTACAGATTATGGTGCCCAGTATGGCCGTAAGTCTTATACCAAAATTGCGGATCCGCAATCGGGGACGATTTTACGGACTGAACTTTGAGGCCAGAGCGTGTTGGGGTCATCCCATTTCTAAAGTTGTGACCCCATAGATTTTCTGTAACGGCAGCTTAGGAAATAAGCCTTTATACATTCGGCAATTACTGAAAAGTGGAATGGCATCAGACGCTACCATGAGTTCTGCAGCCTGAGCATTGGTTTTGGGAACATCCATAAAGACAGGCTGATTTGCAGGACAGGCCTGTAATAGGGTTTGCAAGAGCTGCTGGGCCACATATCGGGTATCTGCAAACAGGGGGCCAATCCGGTAGCCAATTTCAGCAGGTCGGATTAAGCCATATCCCCGTAATTCTCCGGCCTGAAGATATCCCCAACCTCTCATCTCTGCACTAGCCAGCCAGTCTTTTAGGAATTGGGAGCGTTGGCCAACATAGTGCTGAGTGTCGTAGCTCAATAGTTGGTCAAAGGACACCCTATGAATAGGGACTAAAGAGTTGATGCGTACGGGCCATGGACGAGATTGCAGTTGATAACGAATATGCAGGCAAGATTTAACAAATCCATGGCGGAGATAAGTGTCTTGGAGCGCAACGGCCCCTTCTAAACCAATACACTGGGCAGGTAGTGAGGAAATTGCTTTTTCCCATAAGAACCGTCCATAGCCATGACCTCGATGGCGATGATCCACTAGATAGCATCCGAGGAACCCGAATGCAGGTCCGTACAAGACGGCTGAAATACAGCCAACGGGTTGTCCTCCGAGTAAACCCACCATCAGGCACCCTTGACGCCAATACACTTCTAGGTCATTCAGGCCTGGGTTCCAAGATTCCTGAACAGCCCAAGCACGGATAATGGGTAGCTCTTCTCGATAGGCGGGGCGGATTTCGAAGTCCATCCGGGAAATGCCTCTCAGATTTTTTGGGTTCAGCCTCCCAATCATAAAATTGATTGAGTCAGAGAACGTTGACCTTTTACAATCTGCATCGAAGTCTGCTCCAGACTAAAACACTAGACTGCACAGCTCTGTGGCCTTAACTGACGATACTCCAGCCAATAGGTAAGGTAGGTTCTGTCTCCTGATCGGAGCGAGGGGATTGGGGCAGCGTTTCTGTATCTAAGATCTCAATGACCCGGTTATAAATGGTATCCGCCTGCTCCGGGGAGTTGGCGATACTGGTGAGACCGACTTTGCCAAACTCTGACAAACATCCCATGAGATGAAACACGGTTCCCATCTCACTGCCTGTCTCAAAATGTAGATGGTGACGAGCAATGATATCCATCAAATCATCTGGGAGCAGTCCTTGATAGGCTCCGTCGCAGAGGTTGTCTGATGCCACATAAAACTTGGGTAACCCTTGTTGACCAAAGAAGAGGCCTGTATCCATGTCATAAACGCCATTGGTGAGTAATTTCAGGGTCATAAAGGGGTGGGTGGTTCCGCCTTTGCGTAAGTTGATTTCAATGGCCTGAACATCCCAACTCAGCTGGCCCTCGGGGGAGAAGCGTTTAGTGACGACAAAATCAACCCCGAACCGTTCCAGTACTCCTTTCTTCGCGAGGTTCTCGCCGACTTTGAGGCCTAGTTGCTGGAGTTGCAACCGATAGTCCTCAGCTGCGGGAAATCGGCATCCTAGGTAAACTTGGTGATTGGGTCCCCCTAAAATTTGATCGTGAGTGGATAGGATTTCTACTTCCCCGTTGGGGGTGATTTGGCCTTGGACGCTGGGAGAGGTTTTATGGTCTCCTTCAATGAAGGCTTCGACAATGGCCCCGAGTTTGGGGATGCGATCGCAAAAATGAGACCAAGTTTCTGTTGATGATTCAAAGGCTAGATTGGGGATGCGATCGCAAATCACATCCCGACGATTCTCCACTGTCTCCACTAATCCCACATTCCGCAAATCCAACAGGGCATTGCCTTCCCCCGAAAAACCCTCATTCAGCTTAATCACCATGCGTTGGAGTTGGGGTTGGCGGTCCCATAGCGCTACCGCTGCCTCCACAAGGGCCTCCGTATCCCATACCAATTCACTACCATCTGGATGGGGAATCCCACATTCAGCAAACACCTGACGACTCCCACTTTTCGTCCCCAAGTGCAACAACGCCGGATCGGCTGCCAGCAACGGAATATCGAGCTTGACAGAGATCTCTCGTTCCAGATCTGTGGAATTGAAGCAGATCATATATGAGCAACCCGGTCGCATCGAATGGCGAATTCGTTCCATCAAGCGGGGACGCTCTAAAATCTTCTGGCTGAGAGGTTTCAGAGACTGATCATAAATCGGCAGCAACAACAAGCGATCGCGAGCATGGGAAAAAGGAATACCCGGTAACAGCTGCAAATAATAATCAATCACTATCGGCGGCAACGGTTGTGATGTCACATAAATCAAGCGGGTTTTAGGATCACGTAGCCGAATCAGCGAGAACAGTAGCCGCTCCTCATAATGCAAAAAA
>CALDHF010000291.1 GCA_937941595.1 uncultured Acaryochloris sp.
TGGATTGACAACTCCAACACTGATGCTATCGCCCAATCCATCCAAGATCAAAACCCAGATATCCTATTGCTCTCAGAGATTAGTTCGTCAATGATGACAGAGATGCAGTCTCGGCTTGATTTTCCCCATCACTACCGCACCAGCGGCAGCAATAATGCCCTATTCAGTCGATATCCGCTCTTAGAGACTTCCACCATAGACTTTGGGGTGAAGACGAGGGGCAGAACCTTCAGTTTGGTGGTCAACGTCCAACTTGAGAATGACGTCGTGACGGTGATTGGGGTTCATCCAACCATACCTATCATTCCGAAGTTCTTTCATATCCGCAATCAACAACTGGATTCTTTTGCCAAAATCAGTCGAGAACTAGATGGAAAAGTGATTGTCTTAGGTGATTTTAATGCAACGCCTTGGTCCCCTTACTTTGATCGATTTGAGCGTTTAAGCCAGCTCAACAATGCCGGACGGGGTCAGTGGATTTGGGCAACCTGGTACTTCAATCAGACGCTCACAACCCGATATATCAAAATCCCGATAGATCACATCGAGACCCGAGGATTCAGGGCCTTAAAAACCTGGGTTGGCAAAACAGGGGGGTCGGATCACAAACCGATCATTACCGTTCTGGAACCCATCTAATACCAATTTCGTGTGGAGATGAACTGTTTAACTCTAATGATTGACCAATCTTCAATGCTTTTGACGAGCTATACAGGTCATCTAGCTGGGTAATTGGCATTAGATGGATTGACAGTACAAGCTACTGCCTGACGCAGGATTAAGTGCTATCCCGCAGCAAGATGCAACGGTACAGCACCGATCAAAAAAGAGGATCAGTAACTGATCCTCCCTGCTAGATGTTGGTCATTCTAAAAGTGGCCTTTCAGGCAATTTAGGCAAAGGCTTCTAGAAAATCACGAATGCGATTGCGGCGTTTGGGTTGTCGTAGCTTTTGTAATGCCTTGGATTCGATTTGGCGAACCCGCTCTCTAGACAAATTCAAAGACTTCCCAATTTGGGCTAAGGAATGGGTTTTGCCATCATTGAGGCCAAAACGCATGGTGATCACATCTTGTTCCCGAGGCGTGAGGTCGGCCAGCAGTAGTCTTAGCTCATGTTGCAAAGACTCCCGCATAATCAACTCTTCCGGCGAGATTTCGTCTGTTTCTATCAGCTCACCCAGTTCAGTATCTTTGTCCTTACCCACTTTGATCTCCAAGGAGACAGAGCGAGGGACTCGGACCAATAGCTCCCGAATTTGCTCCGGAGTCATGTCCATTTCTTTGGCAACATCCTCAATCGAGGCAGTCCGGCCTTTACTCTGGGAGAGTTTGCGCTGGGCTTTCTTGATTTTGTTGAGTTTTTCAGTAATGTGAACGGGCAGGCGAATGGTGCGGCTTTGGGTTGCGATCGCACGGGTAATACCCTGACGAATCCACCAATAAGCATAGGTGCTAAATCGGTAGCCTTTCGTCGGGTCAAACTTTTCGACAGCTCGCTCCAGCCCCAATGTTCCTTCTTGAATCAAATCCAGAAGTTCCAATCCTCGGTTCTGATATTTCTTAGCCACGGATACAACCAGGCGCAAATTGGCCTGAATCATATGTTCTTTGGCCTTGATGCCTTGCTTAACCATTTTGTCCAGCTCAGCACTATCTAGCTCAGCTTTTTCTGCCCAAGCTGATTTACCAGCCGCTAACTGTGGCTTTAGATCAGCAACGGGAATCTCCGCCTCTTTCGCCCATCGGCCAAAAGAAGGGCGATGTCCTAACATCGCCGTCAGTCGATCCCGAATATTCGTGAGCCGCACATATTCGGCAATCAGCGGATGATTCTCAACAAACTCTTCTCTCTGTTCCAGCAAATGCATATAGCGCTGCACTTTCTGGGCCTCAGACACTTCTTCATCGCGTCCTAATAGGTGTACTCGCCCAATCTCTTGTAGATATAAGCGCACCAAGTCCGTCGTTCCCCCCCGCCGATTGGCAGCAGAGATGGGGGTCATCTTGAGTGAGGCAAGATCTTCGGTTGAGTCATCTAGATCAGCAGAACTTGGATCAAACTCCATGTCTTCTGATTCATTGGATTCTTGGTCAAGGAGACGACTTTGTCCTTGACCGTCATAAACGGCATGAATGACTTCTGCTTTTTGCGGAATTGCCGACATCTAAGATCACCTCTAGCAGGTTAAAGCGAAAACAGCTCCCTTCCTCTATAGTTCCCAAAAAATAAGACTTTCAAGCAGGTAACGAGTACCAGTTTTGGATGTAAACTAAATCAAGAAGACACTTCCAAAGTGTTTTTTGCTGGCAAAAAAATAAATTCCATTCTATTGATTGCTACGGAATGCTCAGCAAATTCGCACCGGGAATAATTAATACCTTATGGTTTTTCTAGAATGCTGGCAGTGACTCAGGTCAGCCCGATCTAGCTACGGTCGTCACAGTTACTCCATCCACCTTATCCAAACACCCCATGATGCGTTCCTTCGTTTTACCCTCAACATTTTTCCTCACGTTCTTGTTGATGCCTGGGTTGTTCTTTTTCATTCGAGCCTCGGTAAAAGATAGGACGGAAGAGTCGCAGTGGCTCTCCCCTCAGTCAGAAGAAGCCGTCCTCAAGCAGGTTGAAGCCTATCTAACCAATCGTGCTTATCGGTTGATCTCTTTAGATAAAGAGCAGGAACAAGTCACCTTTGAAGGCATTGTGCGGCCTAGCCTTGTACTGGCAACCTTCCTCACCGGACTGATGCTAACAGCGACTCTCTGTCTGAGTTTAGTCTTGAGTATTCAGTTCCCTTCCATCGGTGTGGGGTTTACCGTTCTAACCGTCATCTCACCTGTGGCGGGCTGGTTCTATTGGCAAAAAGCCGAGCGTCCTGAGCGCGTCAGATTGAAAGTAGAGTCTGTGCCTTCTTCAACATCAGACACGCAAACACTATTAACAGTCATTGCCCATCGTGACGAGATTACAGCAATGCGCCCAACACTAAAGGTTTTGGGAGTCAGCGCCTAGCCTTTTCCCAAAACCTTTCCAATATGCAATTTCAAGATGGAATCTTGGCTGAATGGTATCGACTATTCGTCGTCCCAGCCTTCAACTTCTAGAAAGCTTTGAATCGGATCCTGCATCGAAAATTCAAAATCCAATAGCTCATGCTTAAGATGAGACCACTTGTCTGGGAAGAGTAGACCTACTTTCCAGAGGCTATCATGAGGCTTTAATTTTCGAGAATTAACTAATGACTGCACTTTTCGTTGCAGTTTGCCCATCGGATGCACAACCGACTGAGCCACGCTGGTATTGGTCATATATAGATAGATTTTAGAAAGACAGAACGGATTGCTGAACATGCAAACCTGGGAAAGGTTAAGATGCGCTTTGCCAAAACGTTGTGTAAGCAAACGACTTAACTCGAACCTAATCGTAGCACAAGGGATCCGATCTGAATGAATTGAGATTATTGATTTTTCCTTAACAATCATGTTAAGCCTAAGGGCCTACCAATGAGGGGATGCAATGCGGATTGGCATAATTGGATGTGGTGTTGTGGGGGCAGCCATTGCGTTTGAACTTAGCCAGCTCCATGACGTCACCGTATGGGATATGCGATCGCAACATCAATGGGGGGCAACAGGTGCCGCCTTAGGGGTGTTAGGAGCAGCCCTCAGTCTCAAACTCAAAGGCAAACATCTCCAATTACGCCTAGACAGTCTC
Organism: uncultured Acaryochloris sp.; assembly: GCA_937941595.1. Lineage (GTDB taxonomy): Bacteria > Cyanobacteriota > Cyanobacteriia > Thermosynechococcales > Thermosynechococcaceae > Acaryochloris. The sequence continues at coordinate 3,718 of CALDHF010000291.1, forward strand.
AAGCTGTTTGAAACCTTAATCCCAAAGCTGGAAGATCTAACCGGGGTGCCGATGCCCCATAACCGCCAAGGCATTCTTCAGCTCTGCTTCGATGAACAAGAGCTACACCGATGGTTTAAAACCCAAGACGTCAGAGCCAAGCAAGGCTTTCAACTAGAGATTTGGAATCGAGACCAACTCCTGCAAGCCCACCCCCATTTACAATCTGCCCATCTCGCCGACACCGAAAAACCCGTTGTCGGTGCCATCTATTCCCCTCAAGATCGCCAGATTGCCCCCGTCGCTTTCACCCAAGTCTTGATTAAAGCTGCGCAAATCAACGGCGCTGAGATTCGATATCAAACCCCAGTCAACCACTTTCGAACCTCTGGTCTAGATCTCCGCCAACAGGTCATCCATGTTTGTACCGATACCGCTGACCACCCCGTGGACTGGCTGATTGTCTCCGCGGGG
>CALDHF010000292.1 GCA_937941595.1 uncultured Acaryochloris sp.
TAAAAGAGCATTTCAGCAGTAGGCTTTGGGGAGAAATTCTCTGAGAAAAGGATGTAGAGGGCACCCACATTGATAACTGCTTAGGTGTGATCTAAAACGCGGGATCTATCATGCAAATATGCTACGGATAGGTAAGCCTCACACATCTATCCAGTATTGTCACAGATGAAATTTCCTAATCTTTTAACTCCGGTTGTTGTTATTGCCATCGTTGCCGCTCCGTTCCAAATGGCTCAGGCCTTGAATTCTGCAGAAGTCAGTGCCATTGCCGAAGCGATCACCGTTCGTATTGATGGCCAAACTGCAGGATCAGGGGTGATCATCAAGCGCCAGAACGATGTTTATACCGTGCTGACAGCAGCTCATGTTGTTGCTACAGCAGATGAATATGATGTGATTACTGGGGATGATCTGCGACATCCCTTAGCCTATAGCCAAGTTAAAAAATTTCCAGGGGTCGATTTGGCCCTCGTCGAGTTTACGAGTTCAAGACCTTATCAAGTTGCTACTCTGGGGGATTCTTCTCAGGTCAGGGCTGGCGAACCCGTTTATGTCTCAGGATTTCCCATGCCAACGGCGGCGATTACAGCACCCATTTGGAATTTTTCAGAAGGGAAAATCACAGCAAATGCTAAACGTCCTTTAGCAGATGGATATGGCTTGGTCTATAGCAACAACACCTTGCCTGGGATGAGTGGGGGATCGGTTTTGAACCATCAAGGCCAACTGGTTGGTATTCATGGACGCGCGGATGGAGAACGACAGATCAAGCGGACAGAAACGGTGTATGTGAAGACAGGTTTCAATCTAGGCATTCCCATTAATACCTTTATGAGTTCGGTGGCGAGTGTCAATCCAACCCTAGGATTTTCGGGAAAGGTCGCCGTATCCACTGGCTCTCTGACCTCGGATGATTTTTACCTGCAAGGGACTGATCAGTTTCACAAGGGGAACTACCCAATGGCGATCGCAGATTTAAACCAAGCCATCACCTTAAATCCCAACAATGCTTCCGCCTATAACAGCCGAGGCAATGCTCTCTTCGAATTGCGCGAGTATCAGGATGCGATCGCACAATACGATCAAGCCATTGCTCTGAATCCTGAATATGCAGAAGCCTATTTCAACCGGGGATTGGCCCATAAGTTACTGGGAAATGACGTCCAAGCACAGCAGGATAATCAGAGATCGGTTCAACTCCTGAGAGGTGAGGTCGAGACCCTTCAGCAAAAATCAGACCGGATTCAAAGATTACTGGATCAAAAATTGAAGCCCTTTGAGGCCAATTAATCTTGAATCAGAATCAACGACTCGATGAAGAAAATCGATCAGATTGCAAAACTTTTGAAGATCCATCCAGATTCTCTTTTTAGATCATTGGTATTAGATGCCGTTCAAGCCAAATTTTGCCGTGTCATACTGGCAGATAGCAGGGTGGTTTAGGTAGGTAAAAATGACTGCAACAACCTACAAGTGGACAGTGGATCGATATCATCAGGCAATAGCGGCTGGGATTTTAGATGATCAACCCGTAGAGTTATTACAAGGGGATATTGTTGTTATGCCACCGGAGCGAGAACCCCATGCCTACTTCAATACAGAAGTTGGTGACTATTTACGCGGGTTGCTCGGGAACCAAGTCAAACTGCGAGATGCCAAACCGATTACATTACCGAATCATTCAGAGCCTGCTCCTGATATTGCGATTGTCAAACCTCTAGGCAAGGTATACCTGGATCACCATCCCTACCCTCAAGACATCTTTTGGTTAATCGAGTTTTCGCAAGCTACGTTAACTAAAGATCTGGGCCAGAAAAAAGCCATTTACGCTGAAGCAGGCATTGGAGAATACTGGGTCGTCAATTTACAGCAGCTCCAACTCATCATTTTTCGAGATGTCGTGCAAGACTGCTACACCACAGAACTGACCCTAAGTGCAGGGACAATTTCTCCCTTGGCCTTTCCGAATATTCAGGTTGAGGTTCCACGATTGCTGAACCCATAGAATCAGCATTTATCGCTATTTATCTGCCTATTCCCAGACCCAGAAAGTCTGTAATCGGAATTTTTCATTTAGCCTTGCATTCGTCACCCATTCTGCGAGGGGATTTAAATCATATTTAGCGGTATGACTACCCACTACTGAACATTTTCTTGACACTCCTCATAACTGATAGTTGTCCACGAACTAGCAACATGGCCGTAGTCATGATGACAGTACTCAAAAGGATATTGTTGAGGCTCATCCCTCTGCCAGTGCCACTAGCTAAGATAATTTCGAGCAGTAGAACTGGCACCAAAACGCCTATTGCCATCAATAGTAAAACAGAGCCTACTTTTTCCCTATGAAAATTAGTAATGAGCGACAGAATTAGGCCTAAAGGTGCAAAAACAACACTGTAGTAAACCAGAGCATAAACGAACAAGTTGTCATCGGTTTCACCAGGAAAGATTTGTAATAGAGCAGATTTTCCTGGAATGAGTTCTAAGTAAAAGTAGTTCTCCACACGATCGATGAAGACCTGAAGCAGCGAACTTGCGTAGGTAATGACAATTAAATGTGTGTTTTTATCTGAGAAGACCCCAGGAATCATTAACTCAGGTTGCAATCCATTATTACCTGTGATGGGTGTGCGGATTCGAAAAACTAAATTAGAGCCTTCCTGACCTAATGAAAAGTTCCTTTGGTAAGGACTGTCCGAAAGTGAGATTATGCGAGCGGGTCCGGTTTGGTTACTATCAGATGTGGATATGTTTGTAATCAGACTAAATTGAGACGTTTCACGAATTCTTTCAGTAATAAAGCTAGCAGGACTTTCTGTTGAGAGCCAATGCTGAGAACTTAGTAATAAGCTGCAATTCTCTTGGCAATCTGGTTGTTCTCCTTGCCAACGTAAGCTTGGTAATTTTTTGATCTGATCTTGATATTCTTCCCTGCCCGATAACTGATAGTAAGCAATTGCCTTGTTACTAAGATATTTGGAGTATGCTTGCGGCCCCAATACCTTGATAGCTTCATTTTTGGTAATGGCTTGGTCGGCAATATATAGTTCAGAAATACTTCCCTGCCAAGGACGATCTCCTGTCTTCTCATTGCCTAATACGAGTGGGAAGCTAGGATTCCAATCCTTTAAATAAGATCTGCTAGGTAAAGGTATTGAGAATAAGAAGGTTATAGTGCTGTATAAGATAAAACAGGCAACCAGTCTCCTCAGAGACATAAATTTTTTAAGCCTAGGTGAGTAGAAAGAAAATGATCCCAATAAACCGCCTAAGCTATTAGAAAAAAGGTCAGCAACAGTACTAGAACGGGTAGGC
>CALDHF010000293.1 GCA_937941595.1 uncultured Acaryochloris sp.
AGGCATGAAACGGAACTTGATAGTAGTCTGGATAGCGGATAGCGGGGTCCGTCACCTGCGCTAAGTACTGCTTGGTATCGTCTGTATCTAGCACTTTGCAGTTCTGACGCCAAGGGACGCCATTCTTTTCGGCCGTCTTAATCAAAACCTGTCGAGCTTGCTGTTTCATAACGGCATACAGCGGCTTGGTCCGGATTAAGAGATTAACGAGTCTTGATAGCCAGTCTTCTCCAGCCCAGTCTGGTTTCAGTTTCGAGGTCATGTCAGGGGTGATTCGCAAAAGGGACTTGGACCCCTATTGTAGGGTCTGTCGGAGGTCTAATAAATATCTGCAAGAGAGTATGCATCAGAACCCGATCAGGATTTACAATTTATTGAGGTAGATTACAAAATATTGAGGAACCAATGGAGTACACCTTGCCAGCCATCTATAACATTCCCGCTCCCCCATACTTCCTGGTCCTGATTGCTGCTCTGTTAGGGTTGGCATGTGGCAAGGCATTTGAAGTATCCCTAAAGCAAAAGACGGATGACTGGGTCAATAGACGCTCCCCCATCCCCTTAGGCAATATTGTGGAGCTCCGATTGACTCTTCCTTTTGCTGGCATTTGTCTATGTAGCTTTGTCTTTTTAGGATCTGCGTTAACGATCTTTGCTGTGTCCTGGGCCTTGGGATTCACTATGGCGTTTTTTGTGGTGTCCAGCAGTGCTATTCTCGTCTGGTCTCAAATGGCTCAACTGATGAAGACGCTAGAAGAAGGCGGATCAGAAGCATTAGAAATTACGAGCATTTTCTAGACATTGATTGATCAAAATCATGACGCTCAGCCTGTGCATGATTGTCAAAGATGAGGCAGCGAATTTATCTCGCTGCCTTCAGAGTGTTGTAGGTGTCGTTGATGACATGATCATCGTCGATACGGGATCTACAGATAATACGGTGGCCATTGCCCAATCCTTCCAGGCTCAAGTCCATACCTATGATTGGGGCAATGACTTTGCCGCTGCCCGTAACTATGCACTGCAATATGTGCAGTCTGATTGGGTTTTAGTATTAGATGCAGATGAGGTGTTGCTCGGGACAATTATTCCCCAGCTTCACGCTGTCATCCAACAACCCGACCTTCTCGCTGTAACGTTGTTACGCCAAGAAATAGGAGCTAAGCAATCTCCTTATTCCTTGCTCTCCCGTCTGTTTCGGAATCATCCCCAGATTAGGTTTGCACGGCCGTATCACGAATTGATTGATGATAGTGTGGTCGCGCTTCAAGCCCTAGAAACCCATTGGCAGATCGGGTCTATTGCGGGTGTTGCCATTGAACATTTTGGGTATAACGGAGATGCGATCGCATCCCAAAACAAACCCCAACGGGCCTGCACCATCATGGCGGCAGCCCTAGCGCAAGATCCTGACGATGCCTATCTTTGCAGCAAACTGGGGGCGCTGTATGTGGAAATGGACCAGATGCAAAAGGGTCTAGGCTTGCTCCAGCATGGACTTCAGCTTCAACCCATAGAAGCATCTATTCTGTATGAGCTTCACTACCATCTGGGTTTGGCCTATACCCGTTGTGGCCAAGGTCAGCTAGCCCTGCAACACTATCAACAGGCGGTTCAGCAAGAGCTGCCGGATCTATTGAAGCTTGGTGCTTACAATAATTGGGCTAATGTTCTCAAGCAATCCGGTCAGTTGGAAGAGGCTTGTCTCAAATATCGACAAGTCATCGCCATTCAGCCCAAAATGGCGATCGGAGATTACAACCTGGGTTTGACCCTCCGAGCAGTGGGTGATTTGCCGGGTGCGATCGCAGCTTATCAGCAAGCAATTCAAAAACAGCCCGATTATGCAGATGCCTATCAGAATTTAGGGGTTGCCTTCCTCAAACAAGGAAACTTACCCGCTAGTCGACAAGCTTTTGAAACAGCGATTATGCTGCACCGACAGCAGCATAATCTAGCCGAAGCCGAACGATTGCAGCAGGGAATAGTGGATATAGGATTCCCTGCTGGCTCTTCCTGATCCGATTTGACACCATCATCAATAATGTCGTCTTACAAAAAGTCGTCTTCCCCTAAGCCGCGAACATCTTTCATAATCCGAGACAAATCTCGTTTTTCATCTAGGGAAACCCGTCTAGGCGTACCACTAATGATGCCTTCAAAATTATGGAACGCATCCTGAATTTCGGGTCCCTGATCGCTAATAGAGTACTCTCGAATACCTTTGTCATGCCAAGAGCCCCGCATTTTAAAGACATTGATGGCTCGGGACATTTCTCCCAAAATCTCCACATACTGCAACATCAAAATAGTGTCTGTAATTGTAGAAATATGAGATTCAGTAATGGAATGAGACCCTAAAAAATGATCCGTCGTATTAGTAAAGAAGCCCGTAATTTCTTCCTGCTTGGCAAAGCCCGTCACGCCAATCACAAATTGGCGAAAGGCATTATTACTAACGCCTCGTGCTAAAGCTGAGAGGGAATCAATGGAAATCCTTGAGGGTTTAAATTCAGCAATTTCGGACTTAATTTGCTGGAGATGATCCTCTAATCCGGCTGACTCTGGGTAGGCACAGAGGATTTTTAGTAACCCTTTTTGCTCCATTTCTTCAAAATCAATGCCCCAGGAGTAGGCATTCCGAGACAGCTGGGCTCGTGACTCTTCATAGGCAAACAAAATTGCCCGGTCGCCATTGCTACAGGCATTTTCAATAAACTTGCTCACGAGTAATGTTTTACCAGTCCCCGTAGCCCCGGTCACCAGAATAATCGAGTCTCTAAAGAATCCCCCCCCACACATCTCATCTAGTTTTTCTACCCCAGATGAAACCCGAGTATTGGAGGAGCGTTGAGTTAAACGCATCGCTCCCAATGGGAAGATATTAATCCCGTTATCCGTAATCGTGAAGGGATATTCCCCCTTCATATGGCTAGTGCCCCGCAACTTAAGAATTTCTAAGGTGCGTCGACGTCGTTCGCCTTCCAAGACATTGCGGACAATCACCACGTTATCTGATACAAATTCTTCTACCCCATAGCGGGCAACGGGACCGTACTCATCTACCCGCTCCGTCGTCATCACCGTCGTCACCCCAATATGCTTGAGGCGAGCCGTTAGCCGAAAAATTTCACGCCGAACTACCGTGGCGGCATCATATTGCTGGAAAATGGCAGTAACAGAATCCACCCCAACTCGCTTGGCCTGATACTTACTGATGGCATATTGAATCCGCTCAATCAAAGCCGACAGATCGAATTCACCCGCGATATCTTGCCCTTCTGGGTCCGGCGAAGCATCTAAGATAAACAGCTTGCCATCGTCCATTAGCTCCTGTAAATCCCAACCAAAGCTCAAGGCATTTTGAATAATGTCCGTTGGCGATTCTTCAAAAGTGATGAAAACAGCAGGCTCGTCAAAATAAACA
>CALDHF010000294.1 GCA_937941595.1 uncultured Acaryochloris sp.
ATGATGGCGTTGGTAGTCTTGTAAAATTTGTCCATGATCAAAACAGAGTTTTTTAGGAAGTCGCCACAGCTCAAATAGCTTTAGGGTTTTAGCATCATCGGCTGCTCGCGCCTCACCTGCGGCTTTGGCAATAAAAACCACGCTGAGGGTATGCTGGCGCGGATCACGATCAGGGGCAGAATAGACGTGGAACTGTTCTAATAGCTCAACATCTAGACAGGTTTCTTCCTTCGCCTCTCTGATTGCTGCTGATTCTACCGATTCACCATAGTCAACAAAACCACCAGGGATAGCCCAGCCATAGGGTGGATTTTGGCGTTCAATGAGAACAATGGGCCGATGGGGTCGATCCCACATTTCGATGATGATATCGACGGTAGGAATGGGGTTGCGAGGAGTCATAACACTTACATCCAGAAACCTTGTATCTATAGTGCAATGCCACTAGATGTTCTACGAGGTTGAGGCTTTAGTCATCGGCAAAAATATAGCGGTAGAGATCTTCTGGTTTAGGATCGGGGCTTTCTTCGGCAAATTGCACCGCTTCCTCGATGAGATGCTGAATTTTTTTGTCGATGTCAGTGAGTTCTTGTTGTTTGACTAACTTTTGCTTGACTAAGTAGGTCTGGAATTTGGTGATGGGATCACGGGCTAACCATTCTTCTTTTTCTGTAGCCGATCTGAGTTCATCTGGATCGGCGAGGGAATGGCCTCGGAAGCGATAGGTCAGGGCTTCAATCAGAGTGGGGCCTTCACCGGCACGAGCCCGAGCAACAGCAGCTTGGGCGACTTCTCTGACGGCCATCACATCCATACCATCGACTTCTACCCCTTCCATGCCAAAGACTTTAGCCTTCTTATAGATTTCGGTTTCTGAACTGGCACGCTCATGGGCCATACCAATCGCCCATTTGTTGTTCTCAACCACAAATAAGATCGGGAGTTTCCAGAGAGAGGCCATATTCAGACATTCGAAAAACTGGCCGTTATTGCTTGCTCCATCGCCAAAGAAACAAGCTATGACCTGATCTGAAGAGGGATCCCCCATGGCCTCACGCCGATAGCGACTTTGGAGGGCAACTCCTGTCGCCACAGGGATGCCTTCGGCAACAAAGGCAAACCCCCCAATTAAATTATGTTCTGCTGAAAACAGGTGCATGGATCCACCACGCCCTTTGCTACAGCCTGTTTCTTTGCCAAATAGCTCTGCCATGACTTGCCGGGCTGGAACACCCGCACTCAGAGCATGGACATGATCCCGATAGGTACTGCAAATAAAGTCATCGGGGCGCATGGCCTTGGCAATACCTGTGGAAACGGCTTCCTGACCGTTATAGAGATGGACAAAGCCGAACATCTTACCGCGGTAGTACATCTCGGCACATTTGTCTTCAAAAGCTCGTCCCAAAACCATATCTTCGTAGAGGATGAGCCCTTCATCATGAGTGATGTTGATGGTAGGGGTGGAAAACTGGGGTAGAACTCTTTCTTGAACCATTGATGTATAGTGTCCTCAGTTGGGGTGATGTTGCCAAGGCTTGATTAATCTATTGAGCCACCTGTCAACGTCTAGTGTTTGGGAATGCTTAGATTTCAATAATTCAACATCATAACGAACAAGGAGTCGCTGATATTTGTCAACCTTCTTGTTAAGCTGCTATGAATATGCGTTACTGAACCTCTATAGAGTATACGTTTACAAGCAGCAGGTTATGATATTTTCAGGTGCTTTGCTGTCTTGTCTTTTTATCACTCATCTGTTGTTCACTTCCGGTAAATGGCTCGCAAGGATACTGAATTGTGCGTATTCCTTTAGACTTATATCAAATTTTGGGTGTGCCAATTCAAGCTACACCAGAGCAGATTGAACAGGCATTTGCCGACCGTTGTCAACAGCTCCCCCGACAAGAATATTCTAAGGCGGCGATTGCAGCCCGAACTCAGCTTCTTCAGGATGCTTATGCAGTCCTGTCTGATGCGGATGCGCGCACGGCTTACGACCAGTCCATTTTAACTGAATCTACTGTTACTCCTGATCCAGAAGGCATGGAGTTGCAAGAGTCTCAACTGGTGGGTGCACTCTTGCTATTGCAAGAACAAAGTGATTATGAGCGTATTGCTCAACTCGGATCAGCTTATTTGCAGCAGTCTATAGATTTAAACCGACTGCCCTCTGCGAGTGCTGGGTCCGATGAAGATGTGATTCTCACTATGGCTTTGGCGAATTTGGAGGCGGGCCGAGAATGTTGGCAACAAAAACAGTTTGAGAAGGCATCCGATGTCTTGCAATCGGGGTTAAAGCTGCTTACGCAAGAGCAATTATTTCCTTCGGTCCAAAAAGAAATTGAGCTAGATCTGTTTAAACTCCGCCCTTACCATATTTTGGAATTGCTGGCTGCACCTGAAGCAGAAACAAGGCAAAGGCAGCAAGGATTTTTACTGCTGCAATCTATGCTAGATGAGCGGGGTGGCATCGATGGCCAACAAGATGATTTATCGGGGTTAGACGTTGATGATTTTCTTCGCTTTATCCAACAGCTGCGATGCCACCTGACGGTTCAAGAGCAGGAAGATTTCTTTACCAAGGAGTCTGCCCGCCCTTCTGCTGTCGCGACTTATTTGTTGGTTTATGCGCTGATTGCTAAGGGATGTTCCCTGGGGCAACCTGAATATATTCAACAGGCTAAAACGGCTTTGGTTCTGTTAGCTGATCGCCAAGATATTCACGTTGAGAAAGCAATGTGTTATTTGCTCTTAGGTCAACCGGGCGCTGCAATTCGGACCTTGCCTTTGAGTCGAGATCAGGAATCTCTGGAGTTTATTCATCAATATTCTGAGGGGGCTGAAGATTTAGTCCCAGGATTATTTTTGTATACGGAACGGTGGCTTCAACAGGAAGTTTATCCCTATTTTAGGGATCTGGCGGAAACCCATTTATCTTTGCAAAATTATTTTAATGATGAGGGCATTCAAGATTACCTGAATGCTTTGGGGCCAGAACCTGTTTCTCCTCGAATGCCAGCGGTGACCACGTCTACTGATTTACCGTTATTGGCTCAGAAAAAGGCTGAGACGTTAAGCTTTGACGGCCGTCTCTCGGCTCAAACAGCCCGCAGTCAGGGACAGGGCAAGCAGCTTTCACAAAGACCGAAGCAGCGTCAAGCTGTGGAACAAACTGTGCCACCAAAGCCTCTTATAGAGACCGTGAGGCAACAGCCGACAAGAGTTGCCTCTACTCAGCCTTCTGTAGTGCCAACAGATGTAGGGACTAGACCCACAACATCTGCTGAGGGTGAGGGGCGTGAGTCGTCGGTGAATGGGGTGTCTTCAGACCTGCGCCAACCGTCTCGTCGAGTGCGATCGCAACTTCAGTACCGTCGCTGGTTCTTCGTAGCCAGTGCTGTGTTCCTTGGACTTTTAGGAATTTTTGGTCTGCTCAGTCAATGTTCTCGTCCAGAATCTCCTGCACCTGAAGCAGAAAACCCACCTGTGGAACCTGCTCCAAGTGTTTCTGTGAGCCCGACGCCAGCAAGTCCGACGCCTAGCCCAACCAGTACGCCCCAAGCTAGTCCAACGCCCTCTGCTGTTACCAGCGATAAAATTTCAACGACAGATGCCCGTCAAATTATTCAAACGTGGCAACAGACTAAAGCCGAAGCCATGGGTGAGAATCATCAAATTGATGAGTTCAAAAATATTCTGGTAGAGCCAAGTTTGTCAGACTGGCAGCAGAGTGCACAGACCTACAAGGCGAATCAATCCCATCTGCAATACACGTTTGATGATCTGAAAATTAACGCCATTCGACCCAAGAGTGCCACTCAGGCCTCTATTGTCGCCACGGTTAAAGAAACGGCGAAAGTTCTAGAACAAGGGCAGTTATCTGCTGCTTCCTATACAGAGGATACCTACCGAGTTCGGTATGACCTCATTCGCGATCAAGATGAGTGGAAGATTCAAGATATGACTGTGCTGGATTAGTGATAATGCTTAGCACCAGCCTATATCCGCTCAATCATGAAGCTGAGTGAACTGCTAGCGAGAGTCTCTGCTGAACCTATGACCACCGGGCCAGCAGCCATCATCGCTTCTGATACTAGTTTAGTTTCAGATCCAAAACATGACCCTGACTTGCAGGGGGTAGCAGCGCTCGATCAAGCTGCACCGGGAACGCTGAGCTTTATCGACGGGAAAAAATGGGCTAGCCAGATCGACCAGACTCAAGCGAGTGCTCTGATTTTGCCCCGGGATCCAGAGTTGCAAGCACAAGCAACTACTAGAGGCATCGCCTGGCTGTCGACGGATCAGCCTCGCTATCTATTTGCACAGGCCATCGCTTGTTTTTACCAACCTTGGCAATTGCCACTCGTGCGTCATTCTTCAGCCGTCATTGACCCGACC
>CALDHF010000295.1 GCA_937941595.1 uncultured Acaryochloris sp.
AGCAAGACATCAGCAGACTGTCGTTGATAATATCTAGCCACATGTTGAGGAATTTCTCTGTTTTCCGTGCGCCAAGGGCGTCCAGGATGGCGAGCGCGCTTATCTGTGGAACAGAAATTCCATTGGAGATGAGAAGCTAAAAACTGAGCAAGGGTTGATTTGCCAACACGCGATGCACCACCCATAAGAAAGAGTCTCTGGCTACTCAGCATAAATTTTGCACCTATGATGCGACTTGAGCATGGAGCCTCAATCAAACATCCATTCTATTAACCACTTATTAGAAAATAAAAATGCTACTTTGAAAGCTGTGCTGGATCAGGGGTTCAAGAGTCCTTTGGTTATGCTCTCAGCTATGGCGAGACACTACGGACATTAACCCATTAAACGACTGAGTTTGTCTTATGCCTAGCCCTATCTGAAGACAATAAAATGCAATTGCTAAGTTGGTTATCTAATCGCTTTTGGTGGATCCTATTTCTGGGATTGACCATTTATGGGTGGCTTCTCTACCCCCTCTTTACACATGGTTTTACTGCAGGGCCATATTGGATGTTTGTCTTTTACACTCAGTATCTAGGCCCAATAGAGCTATATCTAGCGATTCTGAGCTACCATGCTGCCGTCCCAATAATTGTCATCTCAATTCTTTGCTTCATATTGCCCAAAAAAAGGTACCGACGTCTCTGGGACGATGGCTTGAAAAACATGCTGTTCCTGCCCTTGACAACACTCATTCTATGCCCTTCCCTGATTGCACTACAGCCGGGGTCAATCTCCGAAATTAAGCCATGGCATCAAACCTATTACACCGCCTTTCAAGCACCCCTGTTTGATGATACCTATGGTGATGAACTGCTTATTCAATGCCAGTTGTCGGGACTACTGTGTCGGTCAATATATAGCAATCGCACCAGTGTGGGAGGAGGTTCCTTTGATCTCATCTATCAAAATGAGACGGATCAGCTACAAGTCAAGCTTCATGGCCAAGATGTTGTTTATACTCGTTCACGGAATCAAAAGATTTGCGATATGCGTTCGATACCAAATCGCGATTGCGGAGGTAATTAGGATCTACAAGATAGATCAAAAAATGGTGTCTGCTAGAAAGTAGATAAAAACATGGCGTCCAGATCGCCTACGGTGCATAGGTTAAGAGCTTCCATTTAAGACGAAATTTTGCACTGAAATCCGAAATGTTCTGCCCAAGCCTGCCCCGCCTTTCTCGCATCGAGGAGAGACCTATGAAAGCTCTATAGTGTCTTTATTGGGACTGGGTTCAAATACCGGATAACAGTGTTATGAGTAATCAGAAGGCTTGTCGTTCCTCCTCGACATTGATCCTCGAACACGATTTCGACTCTTGCAACAGCAGTTGGACTTCCTCCCACGATTCGCAAAGATATTGGCATCCAGCAAGGTCATGCAGTTTGGTCGAAATATTCTTCGGATGTGTCTACTTCTAGGTGTTCGCAAGCAATTCTCTCCACCAATAGTGCCGTACAAAATTCACTAGAATAGACCTCCAGCACTGCCTTGGATTTGCAGTCGAAGAGAATATGCTGTTGTGAAAACACAACTTTTTCAAAGTACCACTCGGCAATATTGGTAATGCGGACAATTTGGAGAAAAGGAGTTTGGTTTTTATAGCTACACAACATCAGATCAGCCAATTTCCTAGGTTAGTGCATTCATTATTCGACAATTATGAGCAGGAATTTATCAGACTATTTCAGTCTCAAAACTCGATCTTGTAGACTTTTTTAGGCGATACAATACCAGGCGCTAGAAAAACTAGCATCTAGAGGATGGATGCTGCGAGCGTTTGACCACAATACAGAATGTGCGATCGCAGACCGTATTCAACAGCTAAAGGTACTTTTATAAATAGCTTTCAGTTGTTGATAATCTTGGTGGAATTCAGATTGTCGCAAGATAATTAGGCGCTTTTCAAGGATCATCCTGGCCTCCTTGCGGTTGATGGTGTCAATTTGTAAGCCATCCGCCGTTGCCGCCACCAGAAAAAATAGCCGTTTTGCATAGAGACTGGTATACAAGGCACTCTGACTATCGATAATGCATAAGTTAACTAGTAACCCAAAGACTGGATGAGATAGATAGGCCTCTTCGACAGAGCAATCTGCACTGGCTTGAGTCGTATTGTTAGGCTGGCCAAGACTGGTCTTACCTAAGCGGTCTGGTTTATTGGACATATTTTTCCCAGATAGAGATAGATGACTGGTGCGATTAACCCACAGACCCTCTGTATGCTGGGACTGAGTCATTGAAATATTTCAATGAATATGAATGCTAGAAGCTATCTTAGGTCTTCATACTCCACACTTCTGCATCGAAAGTTACGGATATGCTGTGGTTCAATCCCCAATATTTGGCATGAAAACTGAAATTCTGAGGATGCATGCTTTCACCTATGAGAGAAAAAACACGGGTACCGAACTATACAAGGTTTAAAGCTAAATCTTGTCAAATATTAGAGACTTCTGGGTTCTCTCCATATCTACTAAGAGCTTCACGCCGCTACCTACTCTCAAACTCCGGAAAGGATGTAATCGGTTAAGCTCAGATTTTCCTTCCAGCAGTTCTGATGCAACTTCGTATTGATATCGCACAACGATGGCTCCATTGGGACGATGCACCACCGAGACGACTGATCCAAAAATAACTGCTGCCCGCTGACGCAATTGGTTGAGCTGAACCAAGCGAAAACCCAAAAATCCTCCTGAAATCCCTAACCCCACAAACATCACGATGGGGTATACCTCTGCATCCGTTCTTGAAGAGCGCGCACCAAGGAATATCTGAATGTCAAACAAGGCATGTACCGCGAAAAAGAGGGCAAAAATCCCAGCTAAGACAACACATAAACTTGCTAAGTTATCGAGGCGGATTAATTGCAGCAGTGTAGGTTTAATCTGAGTAGGTTTAACAGGATTATCGATAGGCATTTGATGTAAATGTAATCAACAACATTAATTTTATTTTAGCCATTAAAAATTCGGAATCAGCCTAATACAAGACTGTGTCAGCCAGCACTAAACGATATCTCAGAGAGGGCAGTTTCACCAGCCGAAGATTGCTAGAAACATTTTGTTCTCAAGCCATCATACTGATTGTCCTGTCTTATTCTGGCTTGAAGAGAGCTGCGATAGATTAAAGTCCAGTCCATCCAGGAGGGAGGGTTTGTAGCCATTGTTGAAGTTGAGGTAAATACCGGGCCGCGATGATGCCTGTGATTAACCCGAATAAATGGCCTTGCCAAGAGATGCCTCGCTGGAGGGGGAGAATACCCCAAATTGTGCTGCCGTAGAGTAAGCCGACAATGGTTGCAGTTGCGATCGCAACCCCGCTTTGCTCGAAGTAACCATTAGCCAACAAAAACCCCAAATAACCAAAGACCAATCCACTCGCACCAATATGATTGGATTTAGGCGCAGCAAATAACCACACCCCTAGACCGCCAATTACCCAAACCCCCACAGTGACCAACACAAATATTGGGGTCGAGCGCACCAAAATCAGCCATCCCAGAACCACTAAGGGCACCGTATTTGTGGATAAGTGGCGAAGATTGCCATGTAGTAATGGCGCTAATAAAACTCCTCGCAGCCCTATCCAACGACGAGGTAGAATGCCAAATCGATTCAGCCATCCTCGTAATAGCAGGGTATCGACAATCTCTAGAACCCAGAGCACGCTGACAAATCCACCCAGAATCCGAATATGAAGACCTAGCTCTGGATAAGCATCTAACTGCATAAAACTTCTAACCCATTTCTATTGATTCAATAAGCGGTTCACACAGATTTTAATGCCGCCCACTAAAAGATCTGTGATGACAGTGCTAGAGTAACTGACAACACTGATTGGCTGGTGTGTGCAGCCTATTGAGGCTAAGACAACCATGCTTTTGGGTTGAGTCAGCCTCTACTGGCCAACCCGCTCAGGAATTACTTATTTTGCAAGCCCAGTCATCCTGAAAAATCAGGGGTAGTCCATCCTGAAACACGAGCAGTTCACCTGGTTGGATGGTTGTCCAGGTTTCGTTATCCGTCAAACAAGTCGTAGCGATAATGGCAACGCGATCGCTGGGCGACGTTAACTCTTGAAAATCAACGGTCAGATCTTCGTCGATCAGGTGAGCCGCCGCAAAGGGGGATTGGCGGACAATATAGCTGAGCTTGGTAGAGCAGTGCACAAACAGATGTTTGCCATCCGATAGTAAATAGTTAAAAATCCCATGACTAGCAATCGCCTGAGTCATCTGCTGCAAGACCGGGAACAACTCCTCCATGGGCGGTTGTTCTTGAGGAAACTTGTGTCTAAGTTGATTTAGGATTAAACAAAATGCTCGTTCACTGTCCGTTTGGCCGACGGAGCGGTACGCGCCTAGATTCCCAGACTTCAGAGTGGGTAAGTCTCCATTGTGAGCGAACACCCAATGCCGCCCCCACAATTCCCGAGCAAAGGGATGGCAATTTTCTAAGCCGACGGGGCCAATGGTGGCTTTGCGAATATGAGCAACGACGTTCGTGGATTTGATCGGATATTTGCGAATAAGTTCGGCAATGGCAGAAGTCGCAGAGGGCTTATCATCCAAAAATAACCGACAGCCTTTCCCTTCGAAAAAAGCAATCCCCCAGCCGTCTTCATGATCATCGGTTTTGCCACCTCGGGCACAAAACCCTTCAAAGGAGAAACAAATATCTGTTGGCCCATTACAGTTCATACCTAATAACTGACACATGAGCGATCGCAGGCAAGCATCTCTACGCCGTCGATTGTAGGTGGAAAGGGAAAGAGGCCGCAACTAAAGGCTATGCCAATTCCCATAATCTTGCTCGCAAAAAATCGAACGTTTACCAATGCCCCTATCTGGTGGAGGAGTCCTGTACGGTGTTTAGTATTCGGCAGGTGGAGTAGAGGGCATCATGCTTTACGACATGATTGGAAAAACCTATGCCCAAACCAGACAGAGCGATCCACGCATCGCAGCAAAACTGTTAGAAATCCTGGAGCCGTTTCAATCTTCTAGGATTGTTGATATTGGGGCTGGCACAGGGTTTTATGCACT
>CALDHF010000296.1 GCA_937941595.1 uncultured Acaryochloris sp.
CCACAGCACTCAACGCTTCGTCAATGCCAGTTTCCATCCCTTTAAGACCACAAATATAAGTGTGGGTATTCTCTTGTTGGATCAGCTTCCATAGCTCTTCTGCATGCTCAGCCACCCGGTGCTGAATATACATACGGCCGCCATCAGGATTTTTCTGCTCCCGACTAATGGCTTTAGTCAAGCGAAAATTCTGAGGATGACGCCGCTGTAACTCTTCTAAATCCTTGTTATACAGAATATTGGGTGTAGTTGCTACTCCAAAAATCAACCACGTCAAACCGTTAAATTTAGGCTTATCGGCATTGGGTTTGACCCACCCTAATAAATTCGGTAACCAGAACGGATTGGCGTTAGTATTTTTATCTTCTTTAAACAAATGCCAGAGAAAGGAACGGAAAGGCGCAATACCTGTTCCGGTTCCCAACATAATGATGTTGGCGTTTGGATCATCCGGTAGCAGCATCTCTTTGCCCACAGGTCCGGTAATCTTTAAATCGTCTCCAGGCTTGAGGTTACAAAGAAAGGAGGAACAAGTGCCGTACACCGTTTTGCCTGTATCTGGATCAGGATACTCAAGTTGACGTACACACAGGGAAACGGTTTTATCATCCAAGAAATCGCCATGGCGGGCTGAAGCAATAGAGTAAAGGCGGATTTTATGAGGCTTGCCCTTATCATCTGTGCCATCAGCGATAATGCCGATGCTCTGACCTTCTAAATACTTGAGGTCACCCCCAGAGATGTCAAAAATGAGATGACGGCAGGTGCCGATGCCGCCAGGTCCTACTAACTCCTCATTAGAAATACACTTGCCGACATAAGGTTTGTTGGGTCGATAGATATTGACTGGAACATCGGATTTTTTCTTCTTTTTCTGAGCAGGTGCAGCAGATTTCGTAGGGGCTGCTGCGGCAGGTTTAGCGGCGACTGCAGCAGGTTTAGCCGCAGGTTCGGCAATGGCCGCAGGTTGAGCGCCTGTTTCTCCCGACGCATCAAATTCACACTTGATACCACAGGTTAAATTACTCGGAGAGATCCAACAAGAAAAATTACAAGAGAGACCGGCCATCTCTGGCATCTCTTGATCACTGAGGGTAAATTCAACGACTCGGGCGTCAGAAATGCCGTATTTTTGAAGAGTTTTGTTAAATTCAGCCAATATAGCCATCAATTTGGGTTCAACCTCTCCGGCCAACCCTTTCATGTTTTCATAATTCATTATTAGTGCTCACTCATCATGTAACTGAGGTATTGGCTGCTTAGGGGCTACACCAATTCACCACTCTGGTTACGCCATAACCTAAAATAATTGTTAAGTGGTGCATGTCTATCGTACACCTCAAAGGCTTCAAAACCTGGCAGCAAAAGGCCAAAGTTGCGTGCGTACGTAACGTTCGTGTTGCCATTTTAATATCCTATTAGCATGTGCTTCTGGGTCGATGGGAAACCAAAATATTTGTCTATCTATGCCAATTCTGTAGAGGACAACAAGCGTCATCATCACCATCACAAATTCCCATGCGATGACTTCGTATTACCCTAGGTAGAACTGATTGGGGTTAAACGCTGTCCTTGGGTGCAGGCCGATTGGCGTCCTGCACTCCGCAATATCGTCATAATGCCTGATTTACTCGTGGGGATATCCATATGATCAAAACAAAATTTGCCACCCTCTCTACTGCCTTCAAGCAAGGTTTAACGGGTGTCACGATCATGTCGCTGATGGCGTTGACCGTGGCTTGTGGTGACCAGGCTCCCCAACCTGCCCCGACGGCATCGGCGCCCCCAAAAGCGGCCCAACCCGAAGCCCCTCGCCCCCGAAAAGTCTTTTTATGGAAAGTGGACTCTCCCCAAAATACGGTTTATCTCTTGGGGTCTATTCACCTGCTCAAGGAGTCAGATTATCCCTTAGCAACCCAAATCAACGACGCGTATGACGATGCAGAGAAGCTTGTCTTTGAGGTTGATTTAGGAAATCTGAAATCGAGTCAGATGCAATCCCTAATCATGGAAAAAGCAACAGCCAAGGATGGTAAAACCCTACAAGATCGCTTAACTCCTGAAACCTACACCCTTGCTACAGAAAAAGCTTCTGAAATCGGTTTGCCTATTGAAGCATTTGCGAATTTTAAACCCTGGTTTTTCTCACTATCCCTGATCACCCTCAAATTACAGCGGCTTAATTTCAATCCTGAAAATGGTGTCGATCAATATTTTTTTAAGAAAGCAACCGCAGATGGTAAGGAGGTTCTGGCGCTAGAAAAAATCGAAGACCAATTCAATTTATTTGATGGGTTTTCAGCCGGTGATCAAGAACAATATATTCGCCAAACGATTGATGAATTAGAAACCTTAGAAACATCTTTTCAGGAGATGGTAGCAGCCTGGAAGACTGGAGATGATCAGACCTTAGCAACCCTCTTGTTAGAAAGCTTCAAAGAGTATCCCGACCTTGAAGATCAAATTTTTGGTGCCCGCAACCGCAAGTGGATGACGACCATTGAACCCTTGTTGCAAAAGGAAGATGATTACCTCGTTGTCGTTGGTGCAGGCCATTTAGTTGGAAAGGATAGTGTGATCCAACTGCTCCAATCTAAGGGCCATACACCCAAGCGTCTCTAG
>CALDHF010000297.1 GCA_937941595.1 uncultured Acaryochloris sp.
CCGTATCGTCTTTGATGCCCAAAACCGCAAAGAAAAGGGCACCTGCGAACCCTTTACTCAATCCTTGGATATCTACTACACCGACTATAACCAAACGGCTGATAGCTACATCGAACTCTACTGTGCCAAAGCCCGCGCCCATTCTAGTCGGATTATCGTCGCCACGTCAGACAGAGCCCAACAGTTAACCGTGCTAGGATACGGCGCCGAGTGGCTATCGGCATTGCAATTAGTGAAAGAAATGGCCACCACCACCACCAAAATCCGATCCAAACAGAATCCTAAAAAGCGCTCACCCAGTCGCCTCTTAGCCCATTCTCTCGACCCAGAAGCGAAGCGAAAATTAGAACAACTCCGCATGGGCTAAGCGTTTGACGATTGCCCAGACCATCACACCTCGTCACACCTCCAAAAGAGAGAAGAGTTGCGAAAAAAAGCGACCAAAATGTGAACTTGCCTCGTAGACTAGGTAACTGACGCCCATCTACAAGCAGGTCAAGCACTGTGAATTTTCAATCCGTCATTGCCAAACTTCACGAATTTTGGAGCGATCGCGGTTGTTTAATTGTGCAGCCCTACGACATCGAAAAAGGGGCAGGCACCAAAAGCCCCCACACCTTTCTGCGATCCTTAGGACCAGAACCTTGGGCCGTTGCCTATGTTGAACCCTGCCGCCGCCCTGCTGATGGTCGCTATGGCGAAAACCCCAATCGGTATCAGTACTACTATCAATTTCAAGTTCTGATCAAACCCTCTCCCGATGATATTCAAGACATCTATTTAGACTCCCTCAGAACCTTAGGTATCCAACCTGAAGACCACGACATTCGATTTGTCGAAGATAACTGGGAAGATGCCGCGGTCGGGGCCTGGGGCGTGGGCTGGGAAGTCTGGCTAGATGGTATGGAAGTCACCCAGTTCACCTATTTTCAGCAGTGTGGCGGTTTGGACTGTCGACCTGTCTCTATTGAGCTGACCTATGGACTGGAGCGATTGACAATGTACCTGCAAAACACAGATGCGATCGCAAAAATCGATTGGAATGGCACCCTTACCTATGGCGATGTCCACCTCCAAGGCGAAATTGAGCAATCCACCTATAACTTTGAAGCATCTAATCCCGAGCTGCTGTTTCAGCTCTTTAGCCTGTATGAACAAGAAGCCCTGCAACTGATTGACCGAAAATTAGTTTTACCAGGTCTAGACTATGTGCTCAAATGCTCCCATACCTTTAATCTTTTGGATGCCAGAGGCGTAATATCGGTGACTGAGCGAACCCGCTATATTGGCCGCATCCGGCAAATGGCTCGCCAAGTCGCCCAACTTTACCTGCAGCAACGTGAAGAATTAGGATTTCCCCTTCTGAAAGCACAACCCGTCTCCTAAAATTCGGTAATGCAGGGTGAAGGACATAATTCCCGCGTCTCAATTAGAGATATTGGCAACGGAGGCAGATTTTGAATCTAGGTAAATGGATTGGCTTAATTATTTTCTTGGTGTCCATCTACATTTTGTGGGAAATCCGCCAGGTACTTTTGCTAGGGTTTACCGCTGTGGTGCTGGCCTCTGCCTTAAATGGCTTTGTTCGCAAACTGATGAAAAGTGGCGTTTCGCGAGGGATTGCCGTTGCCTTAGCCATTTTCTCAGTTCTGGGCGTTGCCTGCGTCATTGGCCTGCTGGTCATTCCCCCATTTGTCGCTCAGTCTCAGCAATTGTTTGAACTCGCACCGCTGAGCCTCACGCGAGTTGAACAACTGATTCAGGATGCTGAACAAACAGGACTGGCATTTGGCTTGCCGAGTGCTGGCATTGAAATTCCAGTAGATTCCTTGATTGAGAATATTCGAGAAAAAATTCCAGCACTAGCAGAGGGCCTACTCAACAACTTTTTTGCCCTCTTCTCTAACTCGCTGGTGGTAGCCCTCAATATTCTGCTGATTCTAGTGTTGACCATTATGTTTCTGGTCGATCCTGATCAATATCGACGTATTTTTATTCGCCTCTTCCCTTCCTTCTATCGGCACCGAGTCGACCATATTCTGAATCTATGCGACACCGCTTTAGATAACTGGATTGTCGGCATCTTGTTTAATATGGCGGTCATCGCCGTTTTTAGTGGTTTAGGACTGTGGCTGCTGGGCGTTAAGCTTGTGCTTGCCAATGCGCTGATTGCAGGCTTACTGGAAGCTATTCCTAATATTGGGCCGACCCTGAGCCTGATTCCACCCATGGCCATTGCGTTGTTAGATGCCCCCTGGAAAGCAGTTGCTGTTCTGATTCTTTATATTGTGCTGCAACAACTTGAACAATACATTCTAGTGCCGACAGTAATGGCCAAACAATTGTCTTTGGCTCCAGCAGTCACGTTATTATCCCAAATTGTATTTGCCCTATTCTTCGGATTTTTGGGTCTATTGCTGGCACTACCCCTCATGGTCATTGGCCAAATTTGGGTCAAAGAAGTTCTGGTGAAAGACATTTTAGATCAATGGCGAGAAGACACCCAGCCCCCTCTATCTCCTGCTCTGGCCCCTGAAAGGATGGTACTAGCCGATGGCCCGACCCAAAGCATAGAGCCAGATTTACCAACTGTAACGCCCGATCATGAAGAATCCAGCTAGAATCGATCAGAAACATGGCCGTCACGGTTGAGAAGTTCCGAGAAATTTCCCTATGAGTTTGAATTTGGTTAGCCTAGTGGGCCGTGCTGGCATGGACCCCGATGTTAAATACTTTGAGTCTGGCAGTGTTGTCTGCAATGTCACCCTGGCGGTCAATCGTCGTTCCCGTGATGATCAACCCGACTGGTTCAGTTTAGAAATCTGGGGAAAAACGGCCGAAATTGCAGCCAGCTACGTTCGCAAAGGCAGCCTGATCGGTATTACCGGTTCGCTTAAGTTCGATCGTTGGCAAGATCGAAACACAGGCGCCGATCGCTCCCGTCCAGTGATTCGTGTCGATCGCTTAGACTTATTAGGATCCAAGCGTGACAGCGATCCAAATGCTGTTGGCAGATATGAAGATGAATTTTAGAAGTGACTCTAGCAGCAATTTCCCCCAGAATTAGAGAGGGTGTCTGGACTAACGCTCCGTTCAGATATCAAAATTGTAATATTTCTATTTAAAAACCCTGTCAAAGCAAGGTTCTATGCCATCAACTTCTGCACTACAGTATGATAATTTACGGCAGAGCCTGGTAAATTCATGTTAGGAACCACACTTGCAGATCGCTACAAAATTACAAAAGCGCTCGGTAGTGGTGGATTTAGCAAAACATTTTTGGCCAATGATCTGCGCCAAAATAAGCGGCGCTGTATCGTCAAACAATTGCAAACCGAATCAGATGACGTCTTCACCGTCAAAACCTCTCGACGCCTTTTTGCCACAGAGGTCAAGGTTCTTAGACGCCTAGGCAGTTATGACCAAATTCCTCAACTTTTTGATGATTTCGAAGAAGACCAAGAATTTTTTCTAGTTGAACAATATATTGAGGGCAATAACCTCAAGCAAGAACTAGGCTGGCGACGTTGGTCAGAAGCCAAAGTCATCGCATTTTTACAAGATGTCCTCACCATTTTGGCCTATGTTCACCAGCGCCGGGTCATCCACCGCGACCTCAAACCTGCCAATTTAATTCGCCGCAAAAAAGACAAAAAACTGGTCCTCATTGACTTTGGTGCTGTTAAAAATAAGCGTCGGATTGCCCAAACTGTTGTGATTGGGACAGACGGCTACATGCCCAGCGAGCAATCCATCGGCAGACCCAATTTTAGTAGCGATATTTATGCCGTGGGCATCATTGCTATTCAGGCCTTAACGGGTATTGACCCGACCAAAGGTAAACTCTCTTTTAATCCCAAAACAGGTGAAATTGATTGGCGACGCTCTGCCTCTGTGAGTCCTCTGTTGGGGGATATTATCGATAAGATGGTTCGCTACGATTTTCGCCAGCGATATCCCACCGCCAAAGAAGCGCTAGAAGCCGTTAAAGAACTTAGCAGCGAAGTACCTTCCATGGAAAGACGACAGCTCTTGCAAACTGCTGCATCTTGGGGAGTGGGGCTGCTAGGGGTGAGCTTAGCCTATGGTGCCTTTACCCAAAAATGGCTGTTCCCGAGTGCGAATACCCTAATTAAGCAGCTATTTGGGCAGGCTGAGCCAAACTCTGAGGAAAAATCTTGAGATTCTGAGGCACAACAGAGAGCCTCACTGATGTACCGACGGGCAACGCTGTCCCTGCAGTGGAGCGTGCATGTAGTTCCTGACCCGACTCAGTTTTCAGACAATACCGATATTCCCGACCTAAAAACTGGCGATCGCGAATAATTGTGGAGGCGGATTGATCTGGTTTCAGGATCAAATCCTCTTGACGAATCATGACCACCGCATTCGTATGTTCAGACGGAGCGAGATCGACCTGCTCGCAGGTGGCAAAGCAGCCCACCTCGGTTTTCCAGGTATCGCCTTGACGCTGAGCATTGAGAAAATTAGCCTGGGTCACGAACTCAGCTACAAATTGGGATTGGGGATGTTGATAAATGTCTTCTGGGGTTCCCATTTGTTCTAAGCAACCCTTCCGCATCACTGCCACTTGATCTGCGATCGCAAGGGCTTCTTCTTGATCATGGGTAACAAATATTGCTGTCGTTCCCGCTGCTTTGAGAATATCTCGCAATTCTTGTCGCAGCCGCAACCTGACTTGCACATCTAAATTACTTAAGGGTTCATCAAGGAGAACTAACTGAGGCTGTGGGGCCAAGGCTCGTGCTAGGGCAACCCGTTGTTGTTGTCCTCCTGATAACTCATGAGGATAGCGATTTTCCATGCCCAGTAAACCCACCAAATCCAAGACTTCAGATTGGCGCTGTTGTTTATGCTCAGGAGAACTCTTTTTATCCTGCTGTAACCCAAAAATGACGTTATCCGCAACCGTCAAATGGGGAAATAACGCAAAATTTTGGAAAACCATTCCTATCTGGCGTTGCTCTGGTGCTGTCCACTGACGGGACCCTACCATGACATGACTGTTGAGCCATAAGCGACCTTCTTCGGCATGTTCAAATCCAGCGATTAGCCGCAGCAAAGTTGTTTTCCCACAGCCCGAAGGACCTAACAACCCCAATATTTCTCCCTGCATAAGGGTAAGAGAAATTTGATGGACTGCAGCGGGTAAATTCGCCCCATAGCGTTTTGTAATACCCTCTAGCTGCAAAATTTCGGATTTGATCATGTGAGAACAATAAACAATTGGAAACTGTGAACATGGTGAGCAAAATTCAAGAAAATTAACGGTAACAATGGAGTCATCAAACAGGTGGAGTAATAACTCAACCAATCAATAACTGGCCTACCATTCACCTTATTTTGCATTTCAAACTCATTTACAAGAGCAGAGCAACTCTATGCGGGAGTCACAATCAAAACTTATGGTCCGATAAGGACTCGGTTCACTGATCTTATTTTCTCTGCAGACGTGGTGTTTTTGCAACTAATTCTTATTAAGCTGAGACCAAAATCCAGAAATCCCGATAGTTCTAGTGTCAGGTTGCTCTTTCCACACCTCTCCAAGGCATAAATCCTACCCAACTGAGTTCTATGAAATATTTGCCTATTTAAGACATTGTTTAAGACTTCCAAAGGGCGCGCATCAAAATCTTCATAAGGTTCACATTGCCTGAAGGCCCCTTCACGCCCTAAAATCTCAAGGATATTGGTCCTCTAAACTAAGGATATCTGCGGATCCCTTTTTCTCTAGCCTATGACTTGATATTTGATCATCAATTGGTAGCCTCTTATACAGGTTACATCTATCAAAGATGAGGATACTTCCATAACGTTGAATCATCCTGATTAGACCATTCATTACATCGATGTTGTCCTGAAGTATGGAGCAAAGACCTTGAAAAAAGTTGAAGCAATTATCCGCCCTTTCAAATTAGACGAAGTCAAAATCGCTCTGGTCAATGCTGGAGTCGTGGGTATGACAGTCTCAGAAGTACGGGGTTTTGGTCGGCAAAAAGGACAAACCGAACGATATCGAGGATCAGAGTATACCGTTGAGTTTTTACAAAAACTCAAAATTGAAATCGTGGTGGAAGATCACCAAGCGGATATGGTCGTCGATAAGATCGTCGCTGCTGCCCGCACAGGCGAAATTGGAGATGGCAAAATCTTTATCAGTCCCGTCGATCAAATCGTGCGCATTCGTACGGGTGAAAAGGATTTTGAAGCAGTTTAGGCTGGTTGAGATTTCCCTGAAATCAAACATTAGCTGAGCGACTGCCATATCATGGTTCAAATTTCGGGTGCCACGAAGCTGCTGGGGGTAATGGGCTATCCCATTGAACATTCTTTATCGCCTGTAATGCACAATGCCGCATTACAGGCGTTAGCAACCCAAAATGCCCAGGAGTATCTGGAATACATCTATATCCCCTGGTCCATTACTACTGAGGCATTGCCTCTAGTAGTGCCCAGCTTAGCTGAGATGGGCTGTTGCGGCTTTAATGTCACCATTCCTCATAAACAAGCAATCATGCCGTTGTTGACGGAAACCACTGATATTGCCAAAGCAGTAGGTGCCGTCAACACAGTTTGGTTGACCCATTCAGGCTGGGCAGGCACCAACACAGATGTTCAAGGGTTTATCTCCCCATTAAAAGATCTGGATCGAGATTGGTCCACCATTACACCCTGTATCTTAGGCTGTGGAGGCGCTGCAAGAGCCGTCATAGTAGGATGTGCCCAACTCGGATGTCAAAAAGTTCACATTATCGGGCGGCAATCTCAAAAACTACAGCACTTAAAAACACAATGCGTCTCTGCCTTATCCGTAGAAATTCAAGTGCATCTATGGGCAGACATTCCGGCGTTGTTACCTCAAACCGATCTTCTTATCAATGCTACCCCTATCGGCATGTTTCCCCAACCTCAGAAGTCTCCCCTTTTAGCAACAGACATTGATCAACTGCCTAGCAATGCAATTGTTTACGATTTAATCTACACCCCCAACCCCACCTTGCTTTTAGAGCTCGCACAGGCCCGCCAGCATCGGATCATCAATGGTTCAGAAATGCTAGTCCAGCAAGGTGCTGCTGCATTGTCCTTATGGCTGGGTTATCCCGCTCCAGTGGAAACCATGAGACATGCTTTAGAAGCACATTTTTCTCGGTAGAGCGCGCATTCTGTGAATATACCGCTATCTACACGCTGAATATCTTATGTGCTCAGCCATAACCATTACCCTACGAGTCTTTTAGTCAAAAAGCACAATCGTCTT
>CALDHF010000298.1 GCA_937941595.1 uncultured Acaryochloris sp.
AGTTTGCCCTCCTGCTCCTCAGTTGCCATTGTGCCGGAAAACACTCTACCCGCTGGGTCTGCGATCGCATCGTTGAATCGCGTATTTTGTGCCCCCTCAATGCTCGGGATAACAGTTGTTATGTGCCCTTCGTTCCAAATCTCAACGGTCCCTTTGGTCTTAAACAGCAGTAATGTCCCATCTGCCTGGATGGTAAACCCACCGACGGGTTCGCCTTGATAAATTTGCTCATACTCCTTGGATTCAGGATGGTAGCGAAACAGTCTGCCAGCCGGAATATCGGTCCAGTACAGCGCCTGATGCTCTGGGTGCCATAAAGGATTCTCGGCATTTTGATGGTGACAGTTGACTAAGACTGATGGGTGGCTAGCACTGATGGTCATGATGGCTGCTTGAATGCTTGCTTCTGCGTCGACAACATGGCTTGAGATGGAGGCATGCTTTAAGTCTAGATATTATGGCCTGGGTGGCGATGAAGAAAGAGGGGCGGAACAGTTCAATCTCTAGCCTTCTGGGGATGGAGAATCAGATTTCAGGATTTTATGCTGAATCTTCAAGTCTGGGAGTCCCGTGAGGCTGTCTAGGGGCCTGTCGGTGCTCACGGCAGGCACAATGAGCGTCAGTCCTTGGGGAATGGATTTAACTGTAATTGGCGTCATACCGGATAGTTCACCATCAATAACGACTTTCTGAGGTGGATCGGTCGTGATGGTGACTGATTTAGCCCGAAAATAGCCAATGTCATTGCTGTCAACGGCTTCCTCGTTGAGAGCTGTTCTGAATAACTGATACGAAGCTGCGATCGCACCCCCAATTCCCTCTGGAGCCACAATCGTAATATCTAACAAGCCATCATCACTGATAATCTGGTCAGGCCCTTGAGCGAGGACGGAGGTCGGCGGTGCGATATTCGCCACAGTGATTGCTGCAGCCGAAACCTCGATGATTCTTTCGTCAGTCTCCAGAACTGTCTTGAATGGATTAATGGTTCCCAATTGTCGAATCCCAGCAATCACATAGGCAAGGGTGCCAAATCGGTCTTTTGTTTCTCGATCGGCTTGCTCTACCGTTTCCGCTTCAAACCCAACTCCAGCCAACAGCAGCATCGGCTGATCGTTACAAGTGGCTGCATCTATGGCCCGTCTGTGGTTGGCTAAGATGGTGCGACACGCATCCTCAATCTCGTCAGGAATCCCCAAAGCAGCAGCTAAGGCATTGGCAGTCCCTCGGGGGATGACGCCTAAGGGAATGTCTGTCCCCACTAAAGCAGAGGCTGCTAAGGAGAGGGTCCCATCTCCTCCAGAGGCAATCACTAAAGAGGCTCCAGATGCCACAGCCTGGGAGGCTAGCTGGTCGGCATCTATTTCAGGGGTCGTTTGGTAAACTTGCAAATTAAGCCCGCTAAGAGAGCTTTGAATCATGGCTAAGTCTTGTTCGGCATTGCCTTGACCAGCAATCGGGTTGTAAATGAGATGGACACTAGCAGTCATAAGGGTATCAATACAAACAGGATCTATTGCTATTTCAAATCATGACTCAAAACGTTTAGTCGTCCCTATACCTATCTTAAAATGGGGCATGCTATTATTCGGCAAGGCAAATTCCTTGCCATCCCATCCTATAGAGCAAAATGGCTTTTTTTGTCTTCCCAATGGTTGATTTATGCTCCATGCATGATTTAGATTATGCAGTCTAAATCTTGCATGGATAAAGGTCATCAAGCTTAAACATCTGCCACGGAAAACATGGCCACCCTGAGGTGCTGAAGAAGCATCAACCGCCTGAATCGAGAAAAGTCTTTTGGCGAAGTACCCGTCAAAAACTAAAACGGGCGAGCATGGATGAAGCGTTTATGCTCAAATTTCTAGGCGCTTCTGTTCCTCTATAGTCCAGCCTTTTAGAGGCTTAATGTTTGGGCAGGTATTAGTGGGTCCGATGACCTGTAGAAAGTTTTTTAGCCCATCACAGCAGGTGTCGATTTTTGCGTTCAGTGATTCCTGAAAACCAGAACTTGATGCTCTCGTTAATCTAAAGTCTCAATAGTTTTCTGTGCCCTTCAGTCGTCATTCCTAGGGCTATTTATATCGCTCCGTTCAGTGTGATCAAAGGGAGGCATAACCGATCAGAATGGAGCGAGGAGAAGATGTTCGTTTAAGCTAAGTCCTTCTCCTCGCAAGAAGGTCTAGAAGTTGTAGCCAACTGCTAGAGAGACGCCCAAATCGACATCGTCGATGAACCCCGCGTTCGCGGCTGCATTCACGGTCCACTGCTCCGCGACAGGGATGTCTAATCCTCCAGTTAAGAGTGGTCCCACATCACCGTCAGTACTGACGGCGATGCCGCCACCCAGATATGGGGCAACACTAATATCTTGGTCGGCCAATTCCCCAACGCGAATGGCTGGTAAGTCAAAAGTGACAGGAACAAGGAAAGTGGCATCATCCGTAAAATCTGTGACCACACCGGGACGTACAGAGAAGGTGTTGGTCAACCCCACCTTACTAACGACGGATAAGCTAGTATCTCCAAGAGCTGTCCCGCCTAAGGCCCCTAAATTAACGCCAGCACCAATATAGCTAGGTCCTCCCTGGGTACTACGACCGACTTGAAAGCCGCTGGGTTGGGCGCTGTCGTCACGCTGAGCCAGTTGGGCTGCTGAGTTGGATTGGCTTTCGTTCGCGTGGGCTGTAGTGGTCATTGCTGAGAAACTCAGCAAAACGCCACAGGCAATCATTGCATAAGCGCTATGACGAATATTCCCTTTCATTGATTTCCCCTTTTAATTACATCGAGAATTGAAGGTTATAGACTCTCAGGGTTGGAATCATTTCCTTGTTGTCTATATCTCTTATTCAACAGGTTTTTCTTCTATTAGTCATGGGCTAAAAGGACTATCTTTCCTGCTGGTGACTCATCCAAAAGTTTTAGTTCAAATGGTCGATTAATGCTTGGAGATGAATAGATACTCTAGGAGTATCTGGACTTTTCACTTGCGGTTTGAACTCTGAGACGCACTTTTTGCAGCTTAGGTTCCAAAAGTAGGTTATTTAAGGGGACTGGAGTTTTTCGGATGTTGTGTTATCCCTATATCAAGAACGATTCATCGCCAGCAAATATATTATTTAGGACTACTTTGCAGTGCTGAACTTCTCATTTAATCGTCTGATAATTCCGGGAACATGTCACCTTTTTAGATTGATGTGAAACAGTACAGGATACCAGTGTTGCCCAGAATTCTTCAGCAATAAACTCAGAAATATTAGCTCAACTCAAAATCTATCTCGATGCGATAGCTCAATTACTGTATGAGGAAAGCAACCCAGAAAACCTGCATACTCTAGAAGGTATTGAGATGG
>CALDHF010000299.1 GCA_937941595.1 uncultured Acaryochloris sp.
ACTCTTGTCGCCAAGTGGGTAATTGCTGCATATATGCATCGGCATGCTGGGAAGCAGCCTTAGCCAATTCTTCACTGTGGGTCAGTAACAGACCCGCTGAATCGGGACCGTGCTCCGCTTCGACCAATAGATCCAATGCGGCAATCCGGGGATCCGTAGTTTCATCCGTAAGAATAATGGATTCGCTGGGCCCTGCGGGTAAACCGACGTCAACGGTGCCGTAGAGTAACCGCTTGGCCGCCGACCCATAGACATTACAGGGGCCAGTGATTTTATCGACTTTAGGGACAGTTTCTGTACCGAGGGCCATGGATGCGATCGCTTGAATGCCGCCTAATTTATAAACATCCTTCACACCTGCTAATTCAGCAGCGACAAGGGAAGCAGGTTCTACGGTGCCATTCTTATCGGGTGGGGTACAAACAATTACCTTTTCAACGCCTGCCACAACCGCAGGCACACTCAGCATCAACATCACTGAGGGGAAAGATCCTTTACCCCGAGGGACGTACAAACCGGCACTAGCGATGGGCGTTATTTTTTCTCCAGCAAAGACGCCGCCGTCAATCTCAGCGAGCTGAAACTCCTCCGGCATTTGGCGTTCGTGTACTTCTTTGATATTTCGGTAGGCATGCTCGATCGCAGCTTTGATTTCAGGCTCGACTTGCTTGCGGGCAGCGGCAAATTCGGCTTCGCTGACTTTGAGGTTCTCAGTTGTAGCGCCGGGGAAATCAAACTTGCGGACGTATTTGATCACACCCTGGTCACCCTGAGTGCGAATTTCGTCAATGACTTCTTTGGCGACAGCTAGCGCTTGCTCAATATCTAACTCGGCCCGTCGTTTGATGGAAGCGAGTTCTTCAGATGTCATCTCTGACAACCGGAGAATCCTGACCACGTGCTGTCTCCTTTAAATCAATAATCGACGACTGAGTATTGTCGTCGAGCGGTGTATAGGCATTACTAGCTTAGCTCAGAAGCGGGTTGAACAGAATTCGATTTCTGGGTGAGTTTGCCCTGAATCTCTCTCAATCAATTTTGGTAGACCAACTGAATTGTTTTGAGGTGGGTAGCACGATAGCTTTTGTTGAGGGCAGGCTGCGATTACAGATGTTCAAGCTCAGAAGCAAGACTGCAAATGTCCGCACACTCATACCTCAGCACGATCTTTAGACCTCTTCCAATCTTCAGTTCACAATATGCTATTGATTCACTTTATGAGCCAATTTTGCCCGTATATTTGGGTCCATACAATATCACAGAATCAATCATAAAAGAGGTCTACCATCTCATAAAATACTAATAAATTCATAAGACTAAAAACACATGAATATTATGAATCAACCAAACAAAAAACTATCCATAGGGGAAGCCAGTACAGAAGAAATATTGAGCATTTTTGATGGATTAGATCCTGTTAATCTAGAGTTCATGATGTCTAGATGGAAAGGGGCTGAGATTCAAACAAGTCACCCTCTCAATGGCTTATTAGACGCTACACGGTGGTATGGAAAGCAATTTGTTTCTACTGACCACGTCCACCCCTTGTTATTCGTAGATAGCAATAACAATATATTCAAAGTTGCGCCTAATCCCCTGGCAATGAAATCAGCACTTCGTTTCCCGATCCTCAAGAGCCGGAGCTTGAACCCTATTTTTAGATTTTTGACTTTGCTATCGAAAACAAAAATTAGTCAAGCTAGAGTTCGCATGATGGAGTACCGCCAGAAAGTCAGTGCCACTATGATTTATGATAATTTACCCATCAATGACATTTTCAGAAAAATTGATGATGATACGGTCTTAGGATTAATGGACTGTAAATATGTATCAAGTCCCTTCTTTTTTGTTCTCAGAAGAGAGAGATTAATCTAGATCTAAAACAGTTGAAAATAGTGTTGCTAGACCCAAAAATTTCTGAGTTTTACAATCTACTTAAAGTTGAAGAATGCTTTCGCATCAAAAAGGAAAGGGGCAGACATTACCGTGTATTAGAGATTTCTAGTCATCAAAACGCTGCCCAGGAATTCTAGAACCTAGAGCATACTGAGTCCTATATCTTGACCGAGAACGACTTATGCGTTAACCTTGTCTGCCTTATTGCTTAGAAAATTCACGAAATCTTGGGGATTAAAAAGCAAAGTAGGACCACTCGTCAGTTGTTTTTGTAACTTTGAGGAAATTGTTTTTGTGAACAAGTTGGATTTTCCTCGATTATCTATATATTTGATGATAGCGAGTTGTCCCAGAAGCAAAATAATATTATCAAACTCCTCAACTTCGTTAAGAACACTAGCAGTTACCTGAGCGAGCTGTTGGCTCGGCTGTACTCCTAAATGTTCTGTCTGAGACTTTATTGTAGAGCTTCCTCTTTGAGAATATTTGAACCCAATCTTAATACCTTTACCGTCTATTTTTGGGGTCAGTGATGGTATGACTTTGTATCTAATATCTTTACAGACTAAAGTATTAACACTGTGGATGGTAGCTACTAATTCGTATCCTGAACTTGAGATAAATAGCTCTATCGCAGATTGCAAATTCTCTAAAATTTCCGGTTGGACCTGGGTATCAAAAATCCTGACATCAATGTTATAATAGCCCTGCGCAGGAACGGCATTTAGATGCCTCCAAAATGCCTCTAAGCGGTACTTTACAAGGTTGATGAAGCCTAGCTTTGTACCGCTAAAGTTGACATTATGGAAATAGGCTTTATTGAGATTAGTGCCTGTAAGATCAGCATTGCTGAGGTTAACATTGCTAAAACCTGCTTGCGAAAGGTCGGCAAACCTGAGGTCCGATCGGCTAAGGTCAGTCCCGTTTAGTTTGGCTTGCATCAGGCTAGCTCTGCTGAGGTCCGATTGCTTGAGGTCGGCTCCATGCAGTTTTGTCCAGTTTAGGACGGCGCTGCTGAGATTAACACCTCTAAGTTCAGCTAAACGGAGATCAGCATGACTCAGGTCAGCCCTATTAAGTTGAGCACCACTGAGGTCAGCTCGGTGGAGATTAACACCATTCAGATTGGCACCATTGAGCTTAGCTTGGCTAAGCTGGGCATTGCTGAGGTCGATAGAAACTAGAAGATGTTCTTCTCGCCACTGATTCCACTCTGTGGGGCCACGACGCAAAATTCCGAGTATGTCGATGTCGACTGATCTAGTTTCTAAAATAGTTTCACTCATATCTTGATCCCCATAAATATAAATGTATTAAAAAATAGCTTTGTAGATATCTCTAAAATTGATATTATTGGACTCCATCCATTTGTCTATGGCTGCGTTCTCTAAATGGATAGATAATTGCCTTCGTTATATCTTATTTAGATTAAGATGAAACAATATCCTGGCACAAAATATTTCATTCCAACGAAAACAAATACAACAATTTAACACAATAAGATATATTTTTCTGAATCCAATAGGGAATGACCATGATTTTTTCTGAGATAAGCAATCAAAGGTCAAATCGATACGTTTAGACAAAAATCCTGATTGATTTTGAAAAAATCATAAAATCAACAGAGAATTTTTTAGTAATTTTTATAGCTATGGGGAAGAATGCTGAAGTACTCAATTTCGGAGGAACCCCATTACAATCTCACGCCAAATAGTTCTTCGGGTACGATTGATAAAGCAGTCACTATATTAGTTAGGGCAAAGAGTGAGCTACTCTACTTAGTTCTAGCCCATCTTAATGAGAATGGCGACTCCTAGAGGTGAATCTATTGGCAGTAGTTCGCCAAACCGTACATCCAATCACACGATAACGATGTGGAGGTACGGTCATGAAGTGAAAAATGGTCTGCTGATAGGATGGTGAGAAGCCACCTTACCTATGGTCTGCTTGCCCTAAGAGCGTAAGTTTCCAGAGCGTAGAATACTCACTGCTAACCACAACCCTAGGAAACTTGCAGCGGCAAATAACGTATTGCTCAGCCAGTATAAAGCCGTCTGTTTCTCTGCTGAGATCATGGCCGCCCCCATAATAAGTGATCCCACCAAAATACTAAAAGATAGTCGATTGGCAGCATTATTTAGGGTCATCCGGACGCCATTGAGACCCAATAAATTCAAATTCCACTGCAACGTTTCTGAGGTAACTTGATCCAGCAACTGCTCGACTTGACGCGGGGAACGCAGCGATAAATTCTTGACGTCTAAAACCGTCCGCAATAGCGTTGGCAAGGGATCATCCCCAATCAATTGCCGTCGGAACAAGTCACTCATCAACGGCTTGATTTCATCCAACACATTGAACTTGGGATCAAAGGTGCGGGCTGCTCCCTCTAAGTTCGCCAGGGCTTTGACATATAACCCGACATTACCCGGTAACTTTAGTTTATTAGTGCGAGCCACCTGGAGAACTTCATATAAAACTTCTCCTAAGTTAATTTCAGTTAGATTCCGGTTATAGTACTTCCGCAATAAGGCTTCGAAGTCACTCTCTAACTGGGCCGGATTATCCGCTCGTCGAGTTTTGGCTAGCTGCAAGGTTAGTTGGCTACAGCGCTGGGCATCCAGGTCAACAATCGCTAACAACATTTCTGTCAAAATTTGCTGGGTGTTGGGATCTAGGCGTCCCACCATACCGCAGTCGAGAATTGCAGCCCGCCCATCTTTGAGGTAAAACAAATTCCCAGGATGGGGGTCAGCGTGAAAGAACCCATCCACATAAATTTGTTGCAGAAACGCTCGAAACAGCAAAGTCGTGACCTGCCGACGAGCGGCATCTACCCTCGTTTCACGCTGAACAACAGGTAAATTTGCAGAGAGCAAAGGTTCTCCATCTAACCACTGCATGACCAATACTTTCTGGGTCGTTAGCTCCAGGTTGATTTTGGGAATGACGAGCTGCTGGGGATCAAACCAGCGACTAATTGATAAATTCTGGCGCAGTTGTTCAGTATGTCTAGCTTCTACAGTGAAGTCCAACTCATCTAACAGGGCACTGGTAAATTCTTCGGCAATGGCTTTGAGATCATAATCTTTGCCGATATCGGTGCGCGACGCTAGGTCAGCAAGAGTTCGAATCAAGGCAATATCTTGATTGACAACGACATCAATGCCGGGTCGTTGGACTTTGACGGCGACGGGTTGACCATTCGCGAGGACGGCACGGTGGACTTGGGCAATCGATCCTGACGCAACTGCTTTAGTATCAATTTCGGTGAATTGTGCACGCAGTTCACGAGTAATCTGTTGCTGGATAACAGTATTAATTTCCGCCCAGGGAACTGGGGGGACTTCACTTTGCAATGTCGAAAGGGCTTCGATATAAGGAGCAGGTAAAATATCAGGTCGCGTACTCAGAAGCTGGCCTAACTTAACGAAGACCGGACCCAAGTCAACCAAAATATTACGGAGAACCGCAGGAGGTGGTAGAGCAGCTTGAGTCGCCTTTCCCCCTGTAAGTAACTGCTGCATGAAGTCCCAGCCATTGCTGAGAACGACTTCAATAATTTCGCGCTGCCGGGAGGCGGTTTGCGTTATACCCGAAAACACAATGCCTCCTAGAGGATGATGATGATTCGTTGGGTGCTCAGTGTCCTGATACTGAAGATACTAGCTCAAATCCAATCAGCTAGGTGAGGATAAATTATCAAGCTGTGCATGACAAAGGGCAAAACTGCTTGGCAGATATCAAAAACATGATAGTTTTGTCGATTTTTTGATCAATGAGGAATAAACCGATATAAACTATAGTTCTTAGTCTTAAAAGTAGGCTTACAAGCTATAGCTTTGCTTCAAATTATTAAAGAAATATATGGGTATATATTTGAATATTTCGGCCTTTTTTAGATAAAAATAGCTATATTGTTCGTTCTTTGTATCTATCACATTCTAGAAATGGGTCTTGGTCGCTGCAAGGACTATAAGCCATTAAATACAAGGATTCCAAGAAAAACAAATATACCAAACATCAAGACTGCAGAAAGATCTTGAGATCATAAATGCACTTCATTGATTCACAATATGTATGTTTATTCTTAAATGGAAATATCGATGGCAGCCTTGTCAAGGACTATG
>CALDHF010000300.1 GCA_937941595.1 uncultured Acaryochloris sp.
GTTGAATCAGGCTGTGTTGCAATTGGGACAGCAGGTGGGTGCGACCCAATTTATGATTTTGCTGGCTGCTTTTGAAGTTTTACTCTATCGTTACTCTAGCCAAGACCAGTTTCTAATTAATGTGGCTAGTGCTGGACGAGGTCATGTAGAGACGGAGCGTCTGTTAGGGTTCTTTTCTAACACCTTGCTATTCAAGACAGACCTATCAGGTAATCCGACATTTCGCGAATTGTTGTTGCGGGTCAAGCACTCTTCCTTGGATGCCTTCGCTCATCAAGATATTCCGTTCGAAAAAGTAGTGGAGGAGCTACCAGTCGAACAGCGACGTACACAAGCTTTGTTCCAAATTAAGTTTGCCCTGAATCCTCCTTGGTCAGAAGGACGGGGGATGGCAGCTGTGCATCTGCCTGACTTAACGATTACCTCCCTTTTCGGCTACATCTACCATGGCGAAACAACCTATGACCTAACGTTGGTGATGCGGGAACAGGATGAGGGATTGGGAATGGTGTTTGATTACAATGCGGATGTATTCGCAGAAGACACTATTAATCGCATGGTTGCGCATTTTCATGTTCTTCTCGATGGAATTGTCCAAAATCCTGATCAATCAATTGCTTTGTTGCCACTGTTGACGGCTGGGGAACGCCAACAGCTTTTGGTGGAAGAGGATCAATTTATTGCTACCGAACCTAAACCTGTATGTATTCAACAGGTTTTTGAGGATCAAGTAAGTCGAAATCCAGATGCGATCGCATTAACGACCCACACTCAGCAACTGACCTATCAGCAACTCAATAACCAAGCCAACCAACTAGGGCGTTACTTGCAGTCTAAGGGTGTGGCAGAAGCAGTATCGGTTGTTATCTGCCTAGAGACATCGGTGCAGATGATTATCGCTCAACTTGCTGTTTTGAAAGCAGGTGGGATCTATATTTCTATTGACGGGAATAGCCCTCAAGCAGACTTAGAACAGGTAATCTCGGATGCCCAGGCGACTGTTCTAATTACTCAAAACACCATTGTCAACGGTCTCAACCAGTATTTTGAAACCATCATTTGCATAGACTCTGAGCAAAGTGCAATTCAAATCCAAGATCTGGAAAATCTTCATAGACAAGACAAAACCAACAATGATGTTGTCTGTATTCTGTACCAGAATGGTTCAGAGTCTCATGGGGTGGTGGGAAGTCGGATTACCCATCAAGGCATCTATTATCTAGCAACAGAGGTGGAATCATTAAACCTATCTGCATCGGATATATGGTTGCAATTGGCACCACCAACATCTGAAATTGCGATTTTGGAAATCTTCGCAGCTTTATTGAATGGCAGTCAGCTGATTCTGTCTGAACATCCACTGACGGTAGCTCAACTGGGAGTCATGATTCAGCAGCATCAGATTACTACTCTATATCTCCCAACCAGGCTTTTTAATGCCCTAATTGAGAATGTGTCTGAAAAACTGACATCAATTCGGACCTGTCTGATCGGAGGTGGGGTTGTTTCTTTATACCATGCCCGAAAATTTCTGCAGTCCCTGCCAAAGAGTAAACTCTTCAATACTTATTGCACGGTCGGAAATACTGGTTTGGTATGTTTACAAAGGATTCAAGAACCCGTATCTGCCCAGACCACAACCCAAATTGGATACTCACTGAACCATACGAAAATCTACATTCTCGATCATTACTTACAGCCTCGACCGATTGGTGTTGAAGGAGATCTCTATGTGGGTGGGGCAAGATTAGCAAAGTACGATCGTGAGCAATGTCAGACTCCCTTCATCTCTCTTCCTGACTTGACTTCTGAGGCTCAGCCTCTTGCATCTCTATTGCGGACAGGCAAAAGGGCAAAATATTTACCCGACGGCTCTGTTGCCTTGCTAGGTGATGCCAACCAGGCTGACATCTGTGGCCTATCCATCAGACTGAGTGATATAGAAATCGCCCTCAACCAATATTCGATGGTTAAGGAAAGCAAGATTGTTGAAATAATCAAGAAAGACGCCACTCCATATCTTGTTGCTTATGTTGTCGCCAAGGAGCACGATCTAAGCTCACGACTTCTGTATGATTTTCTCCTGAGTAAGGTAACCCTCAGGATGCCAATCCATTTTGTGGTTCTTGAAGCGTTTCCCTTAACCCCCTTGGGTGAGGTCAATCTAGAACAGCTTCCCAGCCCTACTGAGTCCCCGTGTCATATCGAAAAATCTCAGGTTGCAGAGCAAAGTCCAATAGAAAATGGGTTAATCCAAATTTGGCAAGACGTTCTCAAGATTGAAGCTGTGAGGACAACAGATAATTTTTTCGAAATCGGGGGTAATTCCCTTTTGGCGATGAACCTTGCAATTAAAATTCAGCAAGAGCTGGGTAAAACACTGCCGCTGGCCTCATTTTTTCAGGCACCCACAATTCGAGAATTCACTCAGTTTCTGCAACAAGAACATCAGCAGTTTGACTATCATTCTCTTGTGCCCATTCAGGCTAAGGGCAATCGCCCACCGCTTTTTTTCATCCACTTCATCATCAGATCTTTAACGGATTGTTTGGGGGCAGATCAACCGATTTATGGACTCCGCTACGGAATGGCAGC
Source organism: uncultured Acaryochloris sp. (assembly GCA_937941595.1). GTDB lineage: Bacteria > Cyanobacteriota > Cyanobacteriia > Thermosynechococcales > Thermosynechococcaceae > Acaryochloris. Next base: position 2,596 of record CALDHF010000300.1, read on the forward strand.
TCAGGTAGCCAACGGTTCTGACAGTGCAGAGGATATACCCAGTCGGGTAGAAGATTTAGCTGCTCACTATGTCCAGGAGATGCAGCGTCTACAACCCCATGGTCCTTATTACTTGATGGGAATGTCTTTTGGAGGAACGATTGCGTTTGAGATGGCTCAACAATTGCTTAAGCAAGGAGAGGAAGTAGCTTTGCTAGCGGTCTTCGATACATCCATGTGGGACAGACCCAACAAATATTCTGCTGCTCAACAATTGCAGAAGAAAATTCTCAACAAAATACGTTCAGGTTTGCCAGGTCTTAAGCATTCAATCACCTATCGCTTAAATAAGCTGCATTTCTACTACAAATACAGAGGTCGATATACCCCCCATGCGAATTGGGACGGTGAGATTCGAGTTTTCGATCCCTATATGCCCCAGTTCTATGCAGGCAAAGTGACCGTCTTCAATGCGATGGAACAAGCTGCGCAGTATGACGATCCCAACTGGCTATCTTCGCAATGGCTCCAGATTGTTGAAACGCTGCAGACGTTTGATGTTCCTGGTGGCCATATCGGTCTTTTAGCAGAACCTCACGTCAATGTTGTTGCTGAGATCTTGCAAAACTGTCTTATGGAGACTTCAGACCACATGGATCAACAGCAGTCGATGGCGAGAGCGAATCTCCATAGCCGTTAATACCCGAGACTATCCATTTCCCATGGGCCATGCCTTAGACTCTTTGATATCACAGGCGGTCATCTGACAAAAAAACAGAGAAACGAACGTCAGGATGTTTAGCTGGATGGCAGCTCAGCAAATAAAGTGTCCCAATCTATAGTGCTAGGACGAGATCCTGTACTCATGATTTCAAAGACTTTACCGACCATATGGGGATGATATAGGCAAGCAACACAAGCAGATGCCAAATCAATCCGACTCGTTTCTCCCGATAAGGTATCACCTGTTCCTAAGACAACCCCTAGCTGACTTTCGGTCTTGGCTTTGAGGAGGGTGTTCAAGTCGTAAGAGGTATAGGGACCATCTATCAGACGCCCCGGTCTCAGAATGGTATAGGGTAAGCCTGAGTTACGGAGAGCAGTTTCGCCCACTAATTTGGCATCTAGGACACCAAAGAAATTGAGAATGCTGAAAGGCAACTTATCTTTGCGTTCAATCCCACAGGCAGAGACAAGCAAAAATCGCTTTAAGTCCTTCGGAGCAGCATTGACAAGATTCTGGCCTCCCAACGCATCGACTTTCTCAGGACTATTATCTGCCTGGGCCCGACAATAGCTAGGGTTTGTATACCGTTTGAACCATTCCCAGCGACTGGAGACTTGGCGGAATTCCCAGCGAGCGGTAGGGAAAGCAGTGCTGCCTGTACAGGAGATAATGTGAGTCACACCAGGCATTGCCCCAGATAATGTCTCTGCATTGCGGGTATCGCCAACGATAACTTCAACGTGATCGGCAAACATCTGTCGAGCTTTGTCGGGATTACGAGCGAGAACCCGCACCTTAATGTTTTGGGCTAGCAGTTCGCCAACAGTCAATTGGCCAACTCCCCCTGTCGCACCCACAACAAGGACAAGATCAGTAGCAGGATTCAGATCACTAGAATGAGACATAGGTTTGCCAACAATTGATCAGGTTTACCTTCAAGCATACTGCTCAAGCAATTTCAGGGGCTGACTTTAGGTGACTAAGTCCGGGAAAACTTGCTGGACAGCGGGATGAATGAGGTTGTGTTGGTGGACATTCAAACCTTGTTTCAGGGCATGGTCTTGATCGAGGGCTGCTAAGCCCTGATGGGCTAATTTGGCAACGAAGGGAAATGTGCTGTGATTGAGGGCTTGGGTTGCAGTCCAGGGAACAGCTCCAGGCATATTAGGAACGCCATAATGGAGAACTCCCTCATCAACATATACCGGATCAGTGTGGGATGTTGTATGCAGGGTTTCAATACATCCCCCCTGATCAACCGCCACATCAACAATTACCGAGCCGGCAGCCATTTGTTGAACCAATGGACGTGGAACTAATATCGGTGCTCGTTTACCAGGGACGAGGACTGCGCCCACTAAGAGATCGGCGGTAGGGATGACCTCCGCTAGATGGCGAGGATTGCTATAAAGTAGTTCTACCTGGGGGCCAAATAGAGTTTCCAAGTAGGCCATGCGCTCAACATTGATATCTAGAATCGTGACTTGTGCCCCCATACCCAGGGCAATACGGGCCGCTTCTGTTCCCACAACGCCACCTCCGAGGATGACGACTTTCCCCGATTTGACGCCAGGAGTTCCACCTAATAAAACTCCTCGTCCTCCCTGCTGTCGTTCTAAGAAGTGAGCACCGAATTGAATGGAAAGACGTCCCGCGATCACACTCATGGGTGTCAGCAAGGGCAAAGAAATTCGATCGGGCAAGGTTACTTCTACGGTTTCATAGGCGATTGCACTTACACCTGATGCCATTAATGCCTGGGTCAACTCTTGATTGGCTGCCAGATGCAAATAAGTGAATAGAATCTGCCCTGACTGCAGCAAGTCATATTCAGCAGGGAGAGGTTCTTTGACTTTAATGACCAATTCTTGGTGCCAAGCTTGATCCGCTGCTGTGACGATTTTGGCTCCCACTTGCTCATAATCAGCATCGGGAAAGCCTGCTCCCACACCTGCATTGGTTTCTACAAAGACATTGTGACCTTGTTGACATAAAGCCTGGACACTAGCGGGGCTTAAGCCGACCCGAAACTCTTGATCCTTAATTTCTTTAGGAACACCGATGTCCATACCCCACCTCTGAGATTGAGCGATTATTTAAAGGCTAGACGATGAAACTGGGAAAAACAGCTGCTTAAAGACCGCCAGTCGGGAACAATCCCAATAATCGATGTGGCTACAGATCAGACCCTCTGCATTTAATTTCATTTCACTGCGGCCTGTAATGGCCATTTGTGGTTTCCAGGGAAAGGGAGCTTGCCAGTAGAGAGTCCAGCGGGTGTTAATGGCATTGTCTTGCTGGTCGATACTATAAACTTCCATTCGGGTATTGATAAACCACTTCTGAATGAAGCCGATCATTTCCCTATACTTGGCCACACCCTGAAACTGATTGAGGGGATCTTTGAAGTAGACATCCTCTGCATACAGTTCGAAGGATTGGTTCTCGGGGAAACGGGCGTAGTCCTGTTCTAGCTGCTCTAAGATAGTCATACTATTCACCGTAGCCTAATTTCGATAAGCCTGCGCAAACCGGGGAATACCTGCAAGATCGGTATGAATTTGTACCTGATAGTATTGCCCATGAGTGGAGAGTAGCGCTTCTACGGCTCGATCCTGGCCCCTCATCATTTCTAGTAAAAGAATGCCGCCTGATGCTAGGTATTGGGGTGCGATCGCAACAATCTCCCGAATTTTTTCTAATCCATCCCCGCCACCATCCAAAGCTAGATGAGGCTCATGATCTGCCACTTCTGGCTCTAATGTAGATAGAGTCTCAGTAGGTATATAGGGGGGATTACTCACAATCCCAGTCAATTGTCCTTCCAACCCTGCTAAGGGCTCACACCACTGACCTAAATGAAAGTGAATGTGATTTTGCAAATGATAGGTCTGACCATTGTCTTGGGCAACGGCTAGGGCCGAGGGACTACAGTCAACAGCATGGACTGTAGCTTCGGGGAAAGCGGTGGCCAATCCCAAGGCTATTGCCCCACTGCCTGTTCCTAAATCAGCCCAGAGGTTAGAGACAGGCTGGGGCATCGCTGCTATCGCCAAATCAATGAGTAATTCGGTTTCGG
>CALDHF010000301.1 GCA_937941595.1 uncultured Acaryochloris sp.
TCTATACCCGTTTCTTCTAGCAATCAAGTTCCTTGCTCAGTTATAAATTTCGTCGCCCGCACTCTAGATTCCGTTATTTTTGGTAAGGCGGCTTTAGAATCTAGTTTCTCCACTGATTCATATATTCAATTGAACCAAGTAAAGTCTTTACTATGTTTGCCAATGATTAATCAGGGGCATTTGATAGGGATGGTTTATTTAGAAAATAATTTAGCTTTTGATGCTTTCCGAGAAGATCATTTAGAGATACTTAGATTGTTATGTGCTCAAGCCGCAATTTCGCTTGAGAATGCATACCTCTATGAAGACTTACAAAAATCTCAGGCAAGAGAACAAGCAGAAAGAGATATTAATGAGTTGAAATCTCGTTTTATTTCAATGACATCTCATGAGTTTAGAACTCCTTTGACCGCAATTTTGGGAACGACCGAACTGATTAAGCATTATGGCCAAGGATGGGATACGACAAAGCAGCATTCTTATCTGGACCGGATTCAGAAAAATGTCAAGCACATGACAGGGTTATTAGATGACGTTCTTGTTCTGAGCAAAGCCGACGTCGGTAAAGTAGATTTTAATCCTCAGAAAATCAATCTAGAAGAATTTTGTGGCAATTTAGTCGAAGAGCTTCAGTTAAATACTAAGCAAGAGCAAGAGATTGAATATGCAATTGAAGGTAAAAATCTTGATGCTTATGTTGACGAGAAAATACTAAGACAAATCCTGAGCAACTTGTTGACTAATGCTATCAAATACTCATCTAAAAATACTATAGTCCGACTTGATGTGCTTGTGACTGATGAGGAAGCCACCTTTTATATTAAAGATCAGGGAATTGGTATTCCGGAAGCTGATCAACAACATCTTTTTGAATCTTTTCACCGTGCGACCAATGTCGGGCAAATTCAAGGAACTGGTCTTGGATTAGCGATAGTCAAAAAATCTGTGGAACTCCATAAAGGCACAATCACGTTTGAAAGCGTAGCGGATCAGGGCACAACGTTTATTGTGAATTTACCTATTGCTGCTGAAGTCGTTGAATGAGGAATTAATTAGCCCTGTGCTGCTTCCTCAAAGGCACGTGCTGCTGCTTCAGTCGCTTCCACAGTGAACAGTTGTTCAGCAATAACGGGTGACACAGTAAACGTATCCAGTCCTTGACTCGTCAAGTGGACAATGTCATCCACCCTGCGGATACTAGCAACAAGAAGTTTCATAGAACTTTTAACCCCGTTCAGCCCCTGCTGCATCATGATGATTTGTTGGTGTCCATCTTGCCCAAGATCGGCCATGCGACCCAGATATGGGGCAGCATAATCAGCTTTTAGTGCCGCCGCGACCAAAGCTTGATGAACCGCATATACTGCCGTTAGGGTGACACGAAATCCTTGATGTAGTAGCTGTGCAGCTGCTTCAGTCCCTATGAGGGTGATGGGGACTTTTACTACGACCCGTGGATCGATTGCCGCTATTGCTTGTCCCCGCTGTACTAGATTGCAGACATCAGACCCCCATGTCTGCAAATGAACTTCTTGGGCACCTAGCTGGAAAGCCTTCTGCGCAATTAATTGTAATTGCTCTAAAGTGCAGGGAATATGGGCTCTTTCTAGCAAGGTTGGGTTAGTTGTCACTCCGTAAAATAACCCCTTGCTGAGCCAATATTCCCACTGTTCGATCTCTGCTGTGTCTAAAAATAGGTACATAACGCTGATGCTCACGTAAGCACATCTGAATCAGAATCTTACCTGCTCAGGGGGATGATGTTGCCAAATAGAATGGGTGGAATTGTTAGTTTAGGCAAGATTACGCAGGATAAATCCGGAGTCGACGATTGGGATCTTCGCCAAAACTGCGCGATTGCAAACGATAGTGCTCTATAAGTTCGTGCTGCATTTTGCGAATACTGGCAGAGCGTGGAAGTAGCTCCACAGGCTGTCGTTTGGGGATGACAATTTGCTCTACGGCCAGTCTGGCTTCTTCTAAGGCTTCGATTTCGTCATCGTCGGTACTGCCTGCAAACAGCTTCAGATCGACGATTTCTGGCATACCCGGATCGTCCATATTTACCAAGCGCCGCAATCCCCGAGCAATTTGGGGAATGGTGCTTGATTTGACGATATGGATGGGAACTTGGCGAGCTTTAGCGAGGTTGCGCAGTTTGGAGTGATGCTTGAGATGCGATCGCAACGCCAAAATCACGTCAGCATGATCAATATCCTTAGTGAGCACAATCGGCAGATTCAAGGTGGTAATCACCTGGTCCAGTTGAGACCGACTGACGGCATAGGGATAGACGTGCAACGGTAAATCTTCGCCGTTGGGTCCAGCGGTGTGATTGAGAAGATTGCCATATTGATCTTGCTGTTGCAGGGATGCATCTAGAAGAGCTTGGAATTCATTGAACTCCGTTTTGGCCGGGGCATCAGGCACAGGAACTGGCTTCATGCGCCCAGATGATCGCCAACCACTAGGTGCAGATTCGATGGGAGTTGGTACAGCAACGGGAGATGTCGATAGTTCATGGGTGATGGTGACCTTGCCACTGTCACTAACGGTACGGACTTGGGGATTGGGCACACGACCTCGGAGCAGGCTATCGATGGTATTGGCCACCTCTTCATGCACAATCCACTTGGTGCGTTCCAGCATTTCCACGGCAATCTCGAAGGTGGGGGGAGCTTTGCGTTCCAGGACACTCTTTTGGCTGCCTCGGCGGCGAGCTTCATCATCCCCCAGGGTGACGGACTGAATCCCCCCGACCAAATCCGATAAGGTGGGATTTTTCATCAGATTCTCAATGCGGTTGCCATGGGCAGTACCAATGAGCTGTACCCCTCGTTCAGCGATAGTGCGGGCCGCCAGAGCTTCTAATTCAGTGCCAATTTCGTCGATGACAATCACTTCCGGCATGTGATTTTCGACAGCTTCAATCATCACCTGGTGTTGGAGTTCAGGTCGGGCCACCTGCATTCGCCGGGCTCGACCGATGGCCCCATGGGGAATATCACCATCCCCCGCAATTTCATTAGAGGTATCAATGATCACAACACGTTTGAGCAGATCATCCGCCAATACCCGGGCAATTTCCCGCAGGGCAGTAGTTTTACCCACACCAGGACGCCCCAACATCAGGATAGAGCGACCGCTTTCAATCAGATCGCGAATAAAGTCTGTGGTCCCTAAGACCGCCCGTCCTACCCGGCAAGTAAGGCCAATAATCTCGCCTTGGCGGTTGCGCATGGCGCTAATCCGATGCAGGGTGCGTTCGATACCAGCGCGGTTATCGCCACTGAAATGACCGACGCGCTCAATGCAGTACTCTAAGTCATCGCGGCCAATGGGGTCAGGGGAGAGATATTCAGCTTGGTTAGGGAATCGGGCTTCAGGTGGGCGGCCCAGATCCATAACAACTTCAATCAGAACGTGACGTTGGGGATGGTTCTGAAGGTGCGATCGCAACTCGTCTGGCAAAATATCGAGGAGCTGATCCAGATTGTCAGTAATGATCTGACGGTCTCCTAGAGTTTGTTCAACCATAAGTAATGCTGGAGAGTGAGGTAGTGAATTATTGAGTGGGTATGCCGACCAGATGAACTCCCCCTGCTCATCTTCGGGAAGAGTCGGGGGGTGAGTCTCGACCATGCTCTATGGGGGTGAGGGGTTGACTGGGGATAAAGGGTTTGAGCTGACTGACCAAAGATGAGGCCAGGGAAACAGCCGTTTGTAGACAGTGGGGATGATCTTCCAACTGAGGATTAGAGAACGTTTCTAGCTCGGTCTGTACCCTTGACAGCAACTGTCGAGCAAAGCTGCCATAGGCAACACCCACAATATGGGGATGAGGAGATTTTAGGTTGATGGAAGCGGACATCAAATCTGGATGCAGTAACCCTTTGGCTTTGAGTTTAGCAATAGTATGCCGATTTGTGCCGCCTGCGAGTTGAACATAGCCGGGGAGAGAGGCTTGCAGGACTTTCGCTGCCAGCTTGACCGTGGCGCGAGTCGCCCCATCCCCAATGTCTCCACTCATCGGGCGGCCATCCGTTTGCCAGATCAAGGGACAGGGTAAGGGCGTCATCACCTCATAGAGGCTAGCCAAATAGTCTAATAGGCCGTCGCCATCAGGACAGCTCACGGCCAGGACCCGTAGTTTAGGAACAAAGGGGGATAGGGTTTGCCAAAGCTGCTGAAATTCAAGTTCTTGGCCGACTTGGGTATGAATTTCGATGGCTTGGACGATACCAGAGGCAATCAGAGGGCCCACAACCTCAGGTTTAGCGGTATGGGACACGGCGGAAATCTGATCGATGGGGCAAACAGGTAAACAGCGTCCGCAGCCATAGCAACGATCGAGAATGACGCCGTGAGGACTAGGAAATGCGATCGCATCCGCAGGACAGATACTCACACAGGGCTGCGCACAGTCCGTGGGACAGGCCTCAGGATCTAGCGCTGCCTTACGAAAATGCGGATCTTCCCCAGCGTTCAGACTCACCATCAGCAGGGGTTGAGGAATTTTAGGTGCGAAATCAATTTTAGGTGCGAGATGGATGGCGGTTGCGATCGCATCCCTAGCCACTCCAATCACCGCTGGATCCGCTGCCACATCAATACAGTCTGCCCCCGCAAGAGTATAGGCCAGAACCAAATTTCGGACCGCAGGCAAATGCTGGTAGCTAGCCCCACAAATTAACTTAAACCAATGTCCCGCTTTTAGGGACTTGAGAGGAGAAGAGAAATCAGTCACCCTATTAGCCTAATCTGAAATGATTAGAGTCGGGTTAACAGCATCAAGCAGCAGCAATAATATCTTGGAGCGGCTGCCATTCAAAAGAGCGGGCACCCCCCAACTCAACCACCACTTTCAATCGAGGCTCGGATGAGGTAATGGCATCTAAATAAGCCAGCTCTTGACGAGCTAAGCGTTTACCGTCGTAGAGCCACAGCGCCAAGCCCTTCGCTTGGGGCGGTAAGTTCTCGAGTTGATAGGTGACAAAGGGCGGCAAGAAATAGGTACGAATATCATTTTTGCCCAAGTGAGGCGGACGCACACCATGCACATCCGTAAAATAAGAAGCTAAGTCACCCAAACCCGGTGCTGATACAAATAACGTCAAATAGCCTGACGCTCGCAGACGGCGCTTATAGCGGCCTTCGAATCCACCCTCGGATGGGACATAAATCCCTACAGAACCTGATTTCTCTACAGTTCGAACAAATTTTTTGCCGGTAACAAGCAATGGCATAAGTCGAAAGTTATCCTGAACGTTGATGGACGTAAAAATACTTACCCTAAACTTACACGAAATTCAGGCACACTGGTCATCTCTATTCA